>OMSY01000087.1 GCA_900313875.1 uncultured Actinomycetes bacterium | reverse complement strand
TCTTGTGGTGCAGCGCGTTGTTGATCATGAGCGGGATGAGCTTCTCGGGGAACTGGTACGGTCCGTAGTTGTTGGAGCAGCGCGTGGTCACCGCGGGGAAGCCATAGGTGTCGTGATATGCCTTCACGAACAGGTCGGCCGAGGTCTTGGAGGCGCTGTAGGGGCTGTGCGGGCAGAGCGGCGTGTCCTCGCGGAAGTAGTCGGTGTGCTCGGGATCGGCGGGGCTTCCGTTCTCGTTGAGCTTCTCGGGAATGGCGAGCGACCCGTACACCTCGTCGGTGCCTACCTGCAGGTAGCGATGCGCGCCAAAGCCGCCCTTGCCGTCGTCCCAGGCCGCGCGGCAGCAGTTGAGCAGGTTCACCGTGCCCATGACGTTGGTGTCGGCGAAGATTCCGGGGTTCTCGATCGAGCGGTCGACGTGGCTCTCGGCCGCAAAGTTGATGACGTAGTCGGGATCGTGCTCGGCGATTACCTTGGCCATGGCCTCTGCATCGCGGATGTCGGCGTGCACGAACACATAGCGCGGATCGCCCTCGAGGGACGAGAGGTTCTCGAGGTTGCCTGCGTAGGTGAGCGCATCGACATTCACGACCTTGGCGTCAGCGTGCTTGCGCAGCACATACAAAACGAAGTTGGACCCGATGAACCCGGCGCCGCCGGTGACGAGATAAGTGGACATGTTAGCTCCTTGGTCGGATACACATTCGGGAGTAAGTTTAGGTGTTCTACGCCACCACGATACACATCCGACATAAAACCCATAGCGTTGCCCGCGACCCACAAAATCACCGCACCGTCCTCCACCCCACCCAAAGCCTCTCCAATTAGAGTAAACTACATGGTGCGAATTATGTTCTAGGGAGCAGGATGAGGATATTAGCGATAATACCTGCGTACAACGAGGAGATGAACGTCGCCAACACGGTTTCAAACCTGGCGTCAACGTGTCCCGATGTCGACTACCTGGTAGTTAACGACGGCTCGTCGGACAACACGGGACTCGTCTGCGCGCAAAACGGGATCAGGCACGTTGACCTGCCCATCAACACGGGGCTCGCGTCCGGCTTCCAGCTGGGCATGAAGTTCGCGGAACGCAACGGATACGACGCGGCCGTTCAGTTCGACGCGGACGGACAGCATCTCCCCGAGTTCATCCTCCCCATGGCCGAGGCGATGGTCGAGCAGAACGCATCGGTCGTAATCGCCTCGCGCGTGCTTGCCGGCGAGGGTCCGAAGGGGGCGCGCGGGCTCGGCTCGCACCTCATCTCCGGCCTCATCAGGCTCACGACGGGAAAGCACCTCACCGACCCCACTTCCGGAATGCGCATGTACGACCGCGAGCTCATCCACGAGTTCGCGCACGGTTTCGACATCGCTCCCGAACCCGATACCATCGCCATGCTGGCACGCAAGTCGCACAAGATCGTCGAGATTCCCGCACACATGGAGGAGCGACAGGGCGGCGAGAGCTACCTGAACCTTCCCAGCATCATCAGGTACATGTCACGCACCTGTTTCTCGATACTCATGTTCCAATGGTTTAGGTAGGTCGAACTATGTCTCTAACAGTGAGAATCCTGTGCATCATCGGTGCGATTTTCATGTTCCTGTTCATAACGAACAGCGTCCGCAAGAAGCGCATTCAGATTGCAGATTCGATATTCTGGGTGCTCTTCTCGTTTCTCATCATGATCATCGCCATCTTCCCCCAAATCGCGATCAGCCTGTCCGAGCTCATCGGCATCGCATCCCCCAGCAACTTCGTGTTCCTCTGCATCATCGCCTTGCTGATGCTCAAGGTGTTCACGCTGACCGCGACCGTATCGAAGCTCCAGCACAGGGTGAACGAGCTTGCCCAGGAAGAGGCCCTGCTCGCCTATCCAGACCACGGCTCGGGTTCGGACTCAGACGATCGGCAGATCCCGACTGAGGAGTAACGCTCCGACGCAGACAGTGCATGCAGAGACCCGCTGGCGTTAGGTCGGCGGGTCTTTTCGTCCTAGAGCGAGTTTGACTTCATGCCGCGGGAGTAGACCCAATTTATCATCGTGGCGACAGGCGCAGGCC
>OMSY01000211.1 GCA_900313875.1 uncultured Actinomycetes bacterium | reverse complement strand
TTCGCCTCGTCGTCGGAGACCACGCCGACGCTGAAGACCGACCGTCTCGTTCTCCGTCCCATCACGCATGATGACGCGAAGAGCATCTACCAGTACTACAAGAAGCCGGCCGTCGGTTTCCACGAGGGCTGGGCACCCCATCGCACCATCGACGATACGTACACGTTCATCGACCGCATCGCGTCGGGTCCGCATGTCTTTGGTATCTTCCAAGGGCGCAGTGGACAGGCCATGGGGTCGGTGGGTCTTGTCAAGGACGCGTTCCGCCGCAACACCGACTGCCTCATGCTCGGCTTTGCGCTGGGTGAGCCGTGGTGGGGCCAGGGGTTTGCCACCGAGGCCGCACTCGAGGTCATCCGATACGGCTTCGAGGACCTCGGTCTCTCGCTCATCACCTGCAACCACTACCTCTTCAACACGCAGAGCAAGAGGGTCATCGAGAAGTGCGGTTTCTCGAGCGAGGGTATCATCCGCGGGGCCGAGTATTCCCCCGACGGTATCATGCAGGACTGCGTCTCGTATTCGCTGACGCGCGTCGAGTACCTTTCCGCCGACAGTTCCCGCTCGGCGGATTAGAGATAGGAGCTTTCCATGAGTTGTGACATCCGTGACAGGAGCCTGGCGGACGCCGGTCTTGCCCGTATCCTCTGGGCCGACCGCGACATGCCCGTGCTTGCCGCCATCCGTGAGCGCTTCAGCCGCGAGAAGCCGTTCGAGGGCATGCAGATCGGTGCATGTCTCCATGTGACCACCGAGACTGCGAACCTCGTCCGCACGATGATTGCCGGCGGTGCAAAGGTCGCCCTGTGCGCATCGAACCCGCTGTCCACGCAGGACGATACGGCTGCTGCCCTCGTCGAGCACTACGGTGCCGAGGTCTTCGCCATCCGCGGTGAGGACACGGAGACGTATTATCGTCATGTCGACCAGGTCATCGACACCAAGCCCGTTATCACCATGGACGACGGTGCCGACCTCTGCGACCGTATCCACAGTGTCCGCACGGAAGCTCTCGAACACGTCATCGGCGGAACCGAGGAAACGACCACGGGCGTCATCAGGCTCGCGGCCATGGCTGCTGCAGGTGCGCTGCGTTACCCGTCCTTCGACGTCAACGACGCCAACACCAAGCATTTCTTCGACAACCGCTATGGCACCGGCCAGTCCACGCTCGACGGCGTCATCCGTGCCACGAACCGCCTGCTCGCGGGTCGTACCCTCGTTGTCTCCGGTTACGGTTGGTGCGGCCGCGGTCTCGCCAAGCGTGCGTTCGGCATGGGCGCGAACGTCATCGTCTGCGAGGTCGACGCACTCAAGGCTCTCGAGGCGCACATGGAGGGCTACCGCGTCATGAAGGCAGAAGACGCAGCCCGTTACGCCGATGTCTGGATCACCGTCACCGGCGACCTCAACGTCATCGACGAACCCGCGTACAACAACATGAAGAGTGGCGCGATCATCTGCAACTCCGGCCACTTCAACTCCGAGATCAACATCCCGTGGCTCGAGGAGCATGCGGTCAAGAAGGAGAACCTCAAACCGCTCGTTGACGAATACACCCTGCCCGATGGCCGCACCATCATCCTGCTGGCCGAAGGCCGTCTCATCAACCTGTCCGCTGCCGAGGGTCACCCGGCGGAGGTCATGGACATGAGCTTCGCGAACCAGGTTCTCGCTGCCGAGTACATCGTCAAGCATGCTGGTGAGCTCGAGCCGCGCTGCTACGCGATTCCTGCTGAGATCGACGACGATATCGCCCGTCTCAAGCTCGCATGCCTTGGCGTCGAGATCGACACGCTGACCCCCGAGCAGGAGAAGTACCTCAACTCCTGGGAGGTGGGCACCGTCTGATGGGTGTCGAGCGCATCCCGAAGACCGTTTGGTGGGAGCAGGATGGGGGACCGGACGGCAAGCCGGCGGTCCTTCTCGTCGACCAGACGAAGCTCCCGCTTGCCTGCGACATCCTGACCTGCACCATGGTCGACCAGGTGTGCGACGCCATCGCACGCTTGGCGCTCCGTGGCGCTCCGGCTCTCGGTGTCGGCGCGGCCCTTGCCCTTGCCCTCTGGTCCGAGCGCGAGTCGACCGATGAGGACGTCGACGCATACCTGACCAGCATGGAGCAGGTCGCCGACGAGGTCGCATCTGTCCGTCCCACTGCGGTGAACCTCTCTTGGGGAGCCCGGCAGGTACTTGAATTCGCAAGGGAGACGGCCCAAGGGGGAGCCGACCTTGCTGTGCTCAAGTGTGCGGTCGTCGAGTTCGCCTGCAAGATCCGCG
>OMSY01000138.1 GCA_900313875.1 uncultured Actinomycetes bacterium | reverse complement strand
GCACTACGGTACCATGGGGGTCGTTTTACCCCTGCACATCAGGGGAGCATCTTGGCAAGCACCTGCCGGGAGCGAGGACCGAGTCCCCCCGCATCGCCACCTGGCGCCCTATCCGACATCGACCGGCTTGCCATCTGCAGCAGATGGTCTCGATCCGAGGAGAGGAACCATGAAGAGAGAATTCAAATCAATGGACGGCAACAACGCCGCGGCGTATGTATCCTACGCCTTCACCGAGGTTGCCGGCATCTACCCGATCACCCCGTCGAGTCCCATGGCGGACCTGGTCGACCAGTGGTCGGCTCGCGGTGTCAAGAACATCTTCGGCACCAAGGTCAAGGTCGTCGAGATGGAGTCTGAGGCAGGAGCCGCCGGTGCGGTCCACGGGTCGCTCGGTGCAGGTGCCCTGACCACCACCTACACGGCATCGCAGGGCCTGCTGCTCATGGTTCCGAACATGTACAAGATCGCAGGCGAGCAGCTGCCTGCCGTCTTCCACGTGAGCGCACGCGCCGTCTCCAGTCACGCGCTCAACATCTTCGGCGACCATTCCGATGTCATGGCCTGCCGCCAGACCGGTTTCGCCATGCTCGCCGAGGGCAACGTCCAGGAGATCATGGATCTCGCCCCCGTCGCGCATCTCGCCGCCATCAAGGGGCGTATGCCGTTCCTCAACTTCTTCGATGGTTTCCGCACCTCCCACGAGATCCAGAAGGTCGCCCAGTGGGACTATGAGGATCTCAAGGACCTCGTCGACATGGACGCTGTGCAGGCCTTCCGTGACCATGCTCTCAATCCCGAGCACCCGCACAGCCGCGGCTGCCACGAGAACGACGACCTCTTCTTCCAGCATCGCGAGGCATGCAACACCGCATACAACGACCTGCCTGCGGTCGTGGAAGGGTACATGGACAAGATCAACGACAAGCTCGGCACCGATTACGGTCTGTTCAACTACTATGGCGCCCCAGATGCGGACCGTGTCGTCGTGTGCATGGGTTCGTTCTGCGACGTTCTCGAGGAGGTCATCGACCACCTGAACGCACAGGGCGAGAAGGTCGGACTCGTCAAGGTCCATCTGTTCCGCCCCTTCTCCATCAAGCATTTCGTCGATGTGCTCCCGGAGAGCGTCGAGCGCATCGCCGTCATGGACCGCACCAAGGAGCCCGGCTCTATCGGCGAGCCTCTCTACCAGGATGTCGTGTCCGCCCTCTACGAGGCCGGTCGCACCGGCATCACGGTGGTCGGTGGCCGCTACGGTCTCGGCTCCAAGGACACGCCCCCCTCGAGCGCATTCGCGATCTTCAGCGAGCTCGCGAAGGACGAGCCCGCGCGTGAGTTCACCGTCGGCATCGTCGACGATGTCACCGGCCTCTCGCTCCCCGAGGACCCGAACTGCCCGAACACGTCGGCACCCGGCACCATCGAATGCAAGTTCTGGGGTCTTGGTGGCGACGGTACGGTCGGCGCCAACAAGAACTCCATCAAGATCATCGGCGACCATACCGACAAGTACGTACAGGCCTACTTCCAGTACGACTCCAAGAAGACGGGCGGCGTCACGGTGAGCCACCTGCGCTTCGGCGACTCCCCCATCCGCTCCCCCTACTACGTCACCAAGGCTGACTTCGTGGCCTGCCATGTCCCCTCCTACCTCACGAAGGGTTTCCCCATCGTGCAGGACGTCAAGCCCGGAGGTACCCTGCTCATCAACTGCCAGTGGGACCTCGCCGAGCTGGAGCAGCACCTCAACGCCGACGCGAAGCGTTACATCGCCGAGAACGATGTCCAGCTCTACCTCATCAACGCCATCGACCTCGCCGCGAAGGTGGGCATGGGCAAGCGCACGAACACGACGCTCCAGTCCGCGTTCTTCGCACTCGCCAAGGTCCTGCCGCAGGAGGACGCCATCCGTTACATGAAGGATGCCGCGACGCACTCCTATCTCAAGAAGGGCCAGAAGGTCGTCGACATGAACCATGCCGCGATCGACGCCGGCGCCACCGCCTTCGAGAAGGTCGAGGTGCCCGCCAGCTGGAAGTCCGCGACCGACGAGGCGGCAGCAGCCGAGGTCAAGGGCTCCGCAGCGGCCGTCAAGCAGGTCAAGGAGATCATGCAGCCGGTCGGCACCATGAACGGCTACAGCGTCCCGGTCTCCGCGTTCGCAGACCACGCCGATGGCCAGTTCGAGCTCGGCATCTCCGCCTATGAGAAGCGCGGCGTCGCCGTGAGCGTCCCGCATTGGGATCCTGCGAAATGCATCCAGTGCAACAGCTGCGCCTATGCCTGCCCGCACGCCACGATCCGCGCATTCGCCCTCGACGGGTCCGAACTCGCAGGTGCGCCTGAGAACATCCGCGTGCTCGATGCCAGCGGCAAGGCCGCCCAGGAAGCCGGGCTCAAGTACGCTCTCGCCGTCAGCCCGCTCGACTGCATGGGTTGCGGCCTCTGCGTGGACGTGTGCCCCAAGGATGCGCTCACCATGGTCCCGACCGAGGACGAGCTGCCCGAGCAGGAGGTCTTCGACTACTGCGTGGAGGCGGTCTCCGAGAAGGCGGAGCTGGCCAACCTCACCAGCGTCAAGGGCAGCCAGTTCAAGCAGCCGCTGCTCGAGTTCTCGGGTGCCTGCGCAGGCTGCGCCGAGACCCAGTACGCACGTCTCGTCACGCAGGTCTGCGGCGAGCGCCTGTTCATCTCCAACGCCACGGGATGCTCCTCCATCTGGGGCAACCCCGGCGGCGTCTGCCCCTACACCACCAACAAGGACGGTCACGGACCCGCTTGGAACAACTCGTTGTTCGAGGACAACGCTGAGCACGGTCTGGGCCTCTACCTTGGCTACCGCGCCGAGCAGGAACGCGTCGCCACCATGGTCGAGGAGCTTGCCGCATCCGACGGGGCGGGCGCCGAGCTCAAGCAGGCGGCAGCAGCTTGGACCGATGTCAGGGATGACGTCGAGGCCGGCAAGGCCGCAGCTGCAGACCTCGTCGCCGCACTCGAGGCCGATGGCAGCGAAGCTGCACAGGCCATCCTCGCCGACAAGAGTTTCCTCACCAAGAAGAGCTTCTGGATCTTCGGCGGCGACGGTTGGGCCTATGACATCGGTTACGGTGGACTGGACCACGTGCTCGCATCCGGTGAGAACGTCAACGTCTTCGTCTTCGACACCGAGGTCTACTCCAACACCGGTGGTCAGGCATCCAAGGCTTCCAACATCGGCCAGGTGGCGCAGTTCGCCTCTGCCGGCAAGGAGGTCAAGAAGAAGAGCCTCGCCGAGATCGCGATGACCTACGGTTACGTCTACGTGGCACAGGTGGCCATGGGCGCGAACCCCGCCCAGACCCTCAAGGCCATCACCGAGGCCGAGGCCTACGACGGCCCGTCGCTCATCATCGGCTACAGCCCCTGCGAGATGCACTCGATCAAGGGCGGCCTGAAGAACTGCCATGCCGAGATGAAGAAGGCGGTCGCCTGCGGTTATTGGAACCTGTACCGCTTCAACCCGGCAGCCGAACCCGGCAAGCGCTTCTCGCTCGACTCCAAGGAGCCGGCGGGCGGCTATGAGGAGTTCCTCATGAACGAGGCCCGTTACAGCCGACTCACCCGCGAGTTCCCCGAGCGTGCCGAGGAGCTGTTCGCACGCAACGAGCAGGCAGCCATGGACCGTTACGCGCACCTGCTGAAGCTCAAGGAGATGTACGACAACGCATAGGTCATCTGCATGACCTATCCCGAACGGGGATGACAGGGGGCCGTACCTCAGGTACGGCCCCTTCCTTTGCGGTGATGCGCTGCTCCTGTCCCGGCCCCGGCGATGATGCTGCAGCGACCCGATCAGAGCTCGACGCCCTCATGCTCGAGAAGCCATCTCTTACGTTCGATGCCCCCCGCATAGCCGGTCAGGCTACCATCCGCACCGATGACACGATGGCAGGGGACGATGATGGAGCACGGGTTGCGACCCACCGCTGCACCGACGGCACGCGGTGAGACCCTGCCACCGGGATAACGCCGCTCGAGGTTCCTCGCGATGTCGCCATAGGAAACGACCTGCCCATAGGGAATCCTCGCAAGCTCATCCCACACCCGTTCCTGGAACCCGGTGCCATGCAACGCCAACATCGGAAGCGCACCGGGGTCCCTTCCCTCGAAATAGGCATCCAACCAGGCACGGGAAGCACGCAGCGCCGGTGATGCCTCGCGGGCATCCACCCCGCTGATGCAGCCAGCTGCCTCGCCTGCCTTCCCGCCCAGGACACGCTCCTCCAGCTTTTCCTGGAAATGGCTCTGCCCCTCCAGCCACAACCCGCAGAGATGCTGACCGTCGCTCGCAAGCGTGAGCACACCCACCGGTGAGGCGTAGGTGTCGAGGAATATCGTCTTGTCACATGAAGCCATCTGCAGCCTCCTGATCGGTTGGCACGCTGTCGGATGGCGCGCCCTTCCCCGGGACCAGCGTGCCATCGCCGACCACACGCATCACACACCCTGTCAAATCCCTCTGCAGGAACCGGAAAACCACCTATCGACGATACGCCTCCCCGCGCTACACTGCTGTGCAGACCATGCAAACCGAAGGGGTGACGTCGATGAGATATGATTTCGTTTCGTTCATGGACCGACATGGCAGGGACGCGATGGCGGTGGACAGCATCGGTCAGCCAGGAGGCTTCGCACCCGATGCCCCGCAGAAGGGCTTCGACGCCATCCCGATGTGGGTGGCGGACATGAACTTCCCCACGGCACCTTCCATCACCCGGGCGCTGTCCGAACGCATCGCGCATCCCGCATTCGGGTATTTCCTTCCCACCGAACGATATCACGATGCCATCATCGACTGGCATGCGCATCGCAACGGTGTCCAGGGTATCACATCTGAGATGATCGGCTATGAGAATGGGATCCTCGGAGGCCTGGTCTCGGCTTTGCATGCATTCGCCACCCCGGGCGATGCGGTGCTCGTGCACTCCCCCGCCTACATCGGGTTCACCCATTCCCTCGAGGACAATGGGTACAAGATCGTGAGAAGCCCCCTGATGCGTGGTACCGCCGGCATCTGGCGCATGGACCTCGATGACATGGACCGCAAGCTCAAGGAGCACCACTGCCATGTGGCCATCCTCTGCTCCCCGCACAACCCGACCGGCCGCGTATGGTCACGTGGGGAACTCGAGCAGGCCATGGAGGTCTTCCGCGACAACGACGTCATCGTCATCTCGGATGAGATCTGGTCCGATATCGTCCTCCCGGGATATCATCACATCCCCACGCAATCCATCTCGGAGGACGCCCGCATGCGCACGATAGCGCTCTACGCACCATCGAAGACGTTCAATCTCGCCGGGCTCGTGGGAGGGTACCACATCATACAGAACCCGTATCTGCGCGACCGGGTCATGTCGGTCAGCTCGAAGACACACTACAACAGCATGAACGTCCTCTCGATGCACGCGCTCATCGGCGCGTATTCGCAGGAAGGCGCTGACTGGGTGGATGAGCTCTGCCAGGTGATCGCGGGCAACGTCAGGTTCGCCTGCGACACCATCGAGTCGCGTTTCGATGGCGTGGATGTCTCGAAACCGGAAGGGACCTACATGCTGTTCCTCGATTGCCAGGAGTTCTGCGAATCGCACGGGATGAGCATCGAGCAGCTGCGGAAAGCCGGCTGGGACGTGGGTGTCGCCTGGCAGGACGGCTGTGCGTTCGGTGGCTCGCACACCATCCGCATGAACCTCGCCCTCCCCATAAGCCGCGTGAAGGAGGCGTTCCGACGTCTGGAGGAGCACGTGTTCCCCGCATGAGGAAGGCCTCCTGCGCCGTGAAGCCACATGGCGATGCGATGATCCGCCGGTTCCGCATCGCGGCTTCATCCCATGATGGGAGCTGTCGGACCGGTTACATCGCCAAGCCCTGTCCTCCCGTGACGGTCGCCTCTTGACCTTGACGTCGCGTGAAGCCCTACGATACCTCTCAGGAGGTGCGCAATGTCGAAGATTGACCATATGGGTAATGGCCCCAAGTGCGTGAACAGGGGCAACGATGGTGCCGATGGCGGCACTGTCGATGGCGG
>OMSY01000047.1 GCA_900313875.1 uncultured Actinomycetes bacterium | reverse complement strand
GAGCATGGAAAAACGACCCGTAAAACGCACTTTCAACCATGATGCCTGAAACCTTCCGTCATTTCCTGCGAATGAGCCAGGAGAACGTGCCTCCTGACTCATTCACCGGAATGTGACCAAAAGGGAGTCTCCCCTTTTGGTCACGCTTTCATGTCTATTCCACGACCTCCAGGATGGGGTCTTCGATCTGCATGGTGAGCACGTTGATGAACCCGTGGTCGGTGATGGCGAGCGTCGGCAGCGCGGCCAGGCAGATGAACGACAGGAACATGCACGTGATGGGGATGATGCAGCCGCGCGCCGCCAGCGCCGCGTTCAGCTCGTCCTTCTCGGCCGCGAGCTCTTCGCACGACAAGTCGGACAGCAGGCCGCACACCGGATACGGAATGTCCTTGACCACTTCGCCGTTTTCGACGAAGCACTGGCCGCCTTGGATGTCGACCAGATGGTTCACGGCGACAGCCATGTCCTCGAAGTTCGTGCCCATGACGATGATGTTGTGGTTGTCATGGCCCACCGACGAGGCGATGGCGCCGCTGGCCAGGTGGAAACCGCCCATGAAGGCCTTGCCCACGTTGCCGTTCTTGCCATAGCGCTCGACCTGAGCGATGTAGAGCACGTCTTGGGCGACGTCGCATTGCACGTAACCGTCGACACATGCCAGCTCGACCTCGCGCGGCTGGGTGATGGGAATCCAGGGCAGCGTGTCCATGCACTTGACCTTCACCTTAGACGCGCCCTCAGGAGCCGCGATCTTGAAGCTGTCGGGTGTGATGGGGTTGAGTAGCGTGCAGGTGTTCAGAATGCACGGCTTGTGCTCGGCGACCGGGTAATGGACGAGCAGCTCGCCGTTGTCGAGCACCTGCTTGCCGGCAGCCCACGTGGATTTGACCTCGAACGTCTCGGCCGTGTCGCCGGCGACGATGTTGACGTCGGCGCGCTTGCCGGGCGCCAGGCCGCCAATCGAGCGCTCGAGCTCGAATGCGCGCGCTGCATTCAGCGTCACCATCTGGATGGCTTTCACGAAGGGAAGGCCAGCCTCCAGTGCGACCTTGATGTGATGGTCGAGATGGCCCGTGCGCGCCAAGTCGATGCAGTGCAGGTCATCGGAGACGATGGAGGCATATGTGGTGTCGACGCCGCTCTCGACGACGTATTTCACCTGATCGGCAAGCGTGCGTGCGGCAGACGATTCGCGCAGCATCGCACAGCAGCCGCCGCGCATGCGCTCGACGATCTCGGGCCCGTCGAGTGCCTCGTGGTCGTTCGAGACGCCCGCGGCCAGGCACGCGTTCATGGCCGGGCCCTTCATATCGGGCAGGTGGCCTGCAGCGATCTGCCCCGACGCCTTCACGGTGTCGAGCGACTCCATGAGATCGGGGAATCCAGCCAAGATGTAGTGTCCGACAACTTCCGAAATGCCGATGGCATCCTCGCGCTCGAGCGCCTTCTTGATGATCTCGGCATTGAATGCGCCGCCGCTCGTCTCGAGCATGGGAGAGAACGGCACATGCGAGGGCACGACAAAATACATGTTCAGGTCAGTGATTTCGTTTTCCTCGATGATGGCCTCTATGCCCTCGAGCCCGGAGACGACGCCGATCTCGTGAAGGTCGGTCATGATGGACGTGGTGCCGTGCGCGAGGACCGCCTCGGCAAAGGGGCGGATGGAAAGGTCGGAGCTTTCGGGATGGATATGCGCATCGATGAAGCCCGGGGTAATGTAATTGCCGCCCGCATCGGTGACGGTTGTCCCCTCTCCGATGCAGTAGTCGACATCGCCGACTGCTGCAATGGTGTTGCCGCAGATGGCAACCCCGCCATCGTAGATTTCTCCCGTGTAGACGTTCACGATCTTGCCGTTGGCGATAACGGCATCGGCGGGCACCTTGCCCGTTGCAACGTCTAGCAGCTTCGTATCCATGGCAATCCTCCTTCTATCCGCACGGCCTGCCATATTTGGCCGCTTTTACCCTTTTGCCCAACAGGGCGCTGACGCGAAATGCCGTGCACCCTATTCCGTTAGCGCTATCAGCAAGCGCTTCTGAACGTTATCTTCCCCGTCTCAGGATCCATGCTCTCCACGATGGCCAACGACTCCACACGGTAGCCCTGCGCGCGTATGGACGCGCCGCCTTTCTGGAACCCCTTCTCGATGGCAATTCCGATGCCCTCGACAGTGGCGCCCGCCTGGCGCGTAAGGTCTAGCAACCCCTCGAGCGCACATCCGTTGGCCAGGAAATCGTCGACGATCAGCACATGGTCGTCGGGACCGAGGAACTGCTTGGACATGACCACGTCGTATATGCGCCCGTGCGTGAACGACTCGACGCGCGTCGTATACACGTCTTCCGGTAAGACCCTCGTCATGCTCTTCTTCGCAAACACCATCGGCACCTTGAAACGCAATGCCGTTACGTAAGCGATGGCGATTCCCGATGCCTCGACCGTGATTACTTTGTTAATGGGACAGCTGCTGAACAGGCGATAGAACTCGGCTCCGAGCGCGTCGAGCAATACGGCATCTATCTGATGGTTGAGAAAGCTTCCGACTTTCAAGACGTCGGCGTTCACGACCACGCCATCGCGCAAGATGCGCTGCTCGAGCAATTCCATGGGCCCATCCACCTTTCCAGTAACAACCAGCTTCCGTGTGGTGCGATGAGCGTGCGTGTGCGGAAAACGTCTTGTTTGCAGTGTAGACCTTTTGCGCGCGAAGATGCACGGCATATCTCATGAGAAATGAATTGAAAACGTTGTGCGACGATTCATGCGGCAAACTGGGCAGCGTATTGGTATTTCACCAGATGAAGTGGCGCGCCCAGTAGGAATCGAACCTACAACCGTCGGATTAGAAGTCCGATGCTCTATCCGTTGAGCCATGGGCGCGCTTCAAGACCATGCGCTTGCGCGCCTTGCTATGATAGCGCATTTCGCG
>OMSY01000194.1 GCA_900313875.1 uncultured Actinomycetes bacterium | reverse complement strand
TTGCCCGCGGCACCACCGATGTGTATCTGCTCCCACAGCTGGGTGAGGAACTTGTCAGCGTCGACCGTGGAGCCGCCTGCACACACCAGACCGGTGCGGCCGGAGGCGACGGAAGCGCGCTTGAGAAGCTCTGCCGGGGTCTCGGACTGGCCCTCTGCAGGCTTGGGCGGGTTGACCTTGACGAAATCGGCACCGAGGCAGACGGCGACACCGGCGGCACCGGCGATGAGGTCGGCATCCTTCTCGTTGGGGACGGCCTTGCCGCGCGGGTAGATCCACAGCACGACGAGAAGACCGTTGGCATGGGCCTCGGCGATGAGCTCGCCGGCTTCGGCCATCATCGTGGACTCGTACTCGGAACCCAGGTAGATCGTGTAACCGAGACCGACGATGTTCACACCGGCGTCACGCATGGCGAGGACGGCATCGATCGAGTAGAGCTGCGGCGAATACGGGTCGTCCTGGTCCTTCTTGACGAGGTTGGTCTTGGAGTTCATCTTGACGAGGTAGTTGATCTCGGGATAGTCGGGCGCGTACTGCGCGATGAGACCACGCTGGCCGGCGAGGACGCCGATGACGCCCTGGGAGCCGATCTGGAACAGGTGCTCGGGATCTGCATCGGCCGGGTCGATGCCCTCACCGAAGAAGTCCTTGTTCATATGCTCGATCTTCTGATCGCAGGCGAACAGCATCAGGCGACCGGTACCGCGCGTCGCGGCCATGTAGTTGTCGATATAGGCCTCGCGGAACTCGGGCATGACGTCCGAGGGGACCCGGACCTGATCGCGTGTGATTGTCGGCATGGAGATCCTCCTTAGATGGGATAGATGGGCACGGATATGCCCCAGAGCTTGACACTGTCTTCAAGGTTACCCGAAACAGCACGGTTGCGCTATAGGATAATCAGGCGCTGCAAGCTAGCGGCAAGGCCAGCTTGGCCGCATGCCGCACGTGGGCCCGTGCGCTTCCGGACGATGAGCCCGCGCCCTCCTGGACGTCAGCGCTGCTGTTGTTGTTGCTGCTGCTCCCGCAGTATCTCCATCGGGGAACGTGGGCGCCTCTCCTCGAAGCGGTTGGTGATGGGCCAGCCCCTGTCAGCGAAGGACACCCCCGAGACGCCGGGCGCCACCGGCTCCTGCCTGCGCTTGAACTCGGCTCCCGAGACCTGCCCGAGGACCTTCTCGACCATGTCACCGTCATATCCCTCGAGCATGAGGTCGCCAAGACCCCTGTCGCCTTCCACATGACGGCTCACGATGGCATCGAGCAGCTCGTAGGGCGGCAGGCGGTCCTGGTCGAGCGCACCCTCGTACAGCTCCGCCGAGGGTGCCTTGTCGATGATGGCCTGCGGGATGAGAACGCCATCGCCGTTCCGCCACTCGGCGAGGGCGTACATCTGCGTCTTGTACACGTCCCCGAACGGCGCGAACGCACCGGCGGTGTCGCCGTAGAGGGTGGAGAAACCCACCGCGGACTCCGACTTGTTCCCCGTGTTGAGCACCATCCATCCATGGGTGTTGGAGAGTGCCATGAGATAGCACATGCGGATCCGTGCCTGGATGTTCTCGAGGGCGATACCCTCGACCGCGCCGCCACAGGCATCCGCAAGCACGTCCTTGAATGCCGCGAAGGGCGTGTCGATGGGAATCTCCTGCAGCGCGATGCCGAGGTTGGAGCCAAGCTCCCGGGCATCCTCGACGCTTCCGGACGAGGAGAACGGACCGGGCATCATGACGCCATGCACGTGCTCCGCCCCGAGGGCGTCGACGGCGAGTGTCGCGGCAAGCGCCGAGTCGATGCCCCCGGAAAGCCCCACCACCACGTCCGAGAACCTGTTCTTGGTCACATAGTCGGCAAGGGCGAGCTTGAGGGCATCCCACAGGACCCGGTCGGCGTCCTCGGGAGCCGGCTCGACGAGCGCGGGGTCGTGCCCTGCATCCTCCACGAGCTCATCGGTCACGAGGAAATGCTGCTTGAAGAGCTGGCCGCCGGCAACGACCTCACCCGCAGGCGACAGGCAGTAGCTCCCACCGGGGAAGATGCGTTCATCCTGCCCGCCGACGAGGTTGCAATGCACGACCCACACCTGACCGGAAGTCGCCCGCTCGATGGCACCGCCAAGCTCCCCGGGCTCGGTCGGGCACGATCCCGGACCCGCATAGGGGTCGGAGGCAAGTTCCACGACGACATCGGTGGTCTGGGAGGGAGCATCGTATTCGAGCTCGAAGCCAAGGCATATCGCGATGCGCTTGCCCCCTACCTCCACGATGGGCAGCTCCTCGTCATCCGGGTCGAGCAGCACCGCCTCGCCCTCGTCGTTGCAGAAGTACGCGGCAGAGCGGGCCTGGTCGCCCTCCTCGGCACCGGGGCAGAGCGAGCCGATGACCGCAGGAAGGGGGCATTTGCTAGCGAACTCGGTGACGCTCCTGCGAGCCGCCTGCAGGAACGGGGTGGACCAGAGCAGGCCCTCGTTGACCGCCCCGCAGAGCGCATATTCGGGGAAGACGATGAGGTCGGCCCCCTCATCGGCAGCTTCCATGGCCATGTCGAGTGCGATATGCAGGTTGTACCTGAATGCACCGGTGCAGGCATCGATCTGGGCGATGGCTATCCGCATCTTCGTATCCTTTCCCCTTGTCGTCGCTCAGCGCTGGTTGAGATAGGCGACGGTGCCATCTGCGATGGCGACCGCCAGCTGCCGCTG
>OMSY01000128.1 GCA_900313875.1 uncultured Actinomycetes bacterium | reverse complement strand
GGAGAGTGAGGTTCCGATGAGTGTCGGGTCCAAGTCGGCGCATGCCGCACGACAGGCGGCGCATGCCGCGAATCCTGTATCCCTTCCAAGAAGAGCGTTGCTCGCACTGTGCTCGCTGCTGCTTGCGGTCCAGCTGGTGCCAGGTACCGCATGGGCGACGTCGGGGGAGTCCCCGTCGCCAGCGGTGACCGCTGCGGTGCAAGATGCGGGCAGTCCTGCAGGTTCGGTCGATGCCCCGTCTGTGGAGGATGGCTCCGGTGGTGGGCAGCCGGATGGCTCGGAGCCCCTTGCGACGCTATCGACTGAGCCTTCGGATGATGCCGATGATGGGCAGGCGCAGTCAACGGGCAATGCCTCCCCGTCGGCGACCGTGCCCGCAGCCGATGCGAAGCAGGGTGTTGATCCCGCAGCCGATACCGGCATGAAAGCCGATGCGGAGAGGACAGCGGAGCCCACGGCAGGCGCTGAGAAGACAGCCAAGCCCACGACCGAAGCTGACGATGCTCAGACGGTGACGGTCACGGTGCGTGTCATCGGTCCGGACGCGGAGGGCAACGATGCCGACTGGCTTGCGGCCACGTCCGTGGCCCTGCCTTCCGGCAAGACGGCCTGGGATGCGTCGGAGGCGGCATTCGAGGCTGCGGGGCTCGGCTACGATGCCCCGGACACCGGGTATGGCGCCTACCTCAGCACGATCACCTCGCCTTTCAATGGCAAGGCCTACGGGTGGGACGAGTCGACCGGATGCTTCTGGCAGTTTTTCGTCAATGGCGGGTCGTCATATGACGGCGCAAGCGGTGTGACGCCTGTCGATGGCGACTCGGTCGTCTGGTACTACTCGGCTTGGGGTGCGTCCCTTTCCGGCACTGTCACGGACAATCCTGCGCATGAGAACGAGGGTGTCATCACCCATCCTGAGACGCAGCGTCCAGACTACAGCTCCGAGTGGCCGGGCTTCGCCAAAGGTGCTGCAGGGTCCGGTGGTGCGGTCGTCACCGACGTCCCGACGCCCGCCAGTGGGGTCAAGCTCCTGTGGTCCGTCCCCATACGTGCACAGAACTCGTGGATGCAGTCCGATCCGGTCATCGTAGGTGACAGGATATTCATGGTCGAGGGCGACCGGCTCGTCGTGCATGACAAGAAGACGGGCAAGAAGGGGCAGTCGGTCGCACTCGCCAGCTCGAACCAGTACTTCTGCCGTCCTGTCTACGCCGACGGGCTCGTGGTCGTCCCGCTCGACGATGGCAGGCTGCAGGCGTTCACCGCTGATAGCCTCACCTGTGTTTGGATTACCGACAAGGTAAATGGCTTGAAGAACACCCAGGCGCTCTCGTCGGTTCTGGTGAGTGGCGGCTGGGCGTACACGGCGTTCAGCGATTTCGACGGCGTGAGTGCCGTCATCGGGACACGCCTGTCCGACGGAACGGGCTGGTCGCAGACCTTCAAGGGGACCTACTTCTACTGGGCGGGTGCTGCCCCCTCCGGTGGGGACATCATCATCCCCGATGAGAAGGGCAGGCTGCTGCTCCTGGACGGCAAGACCGGCGAGCAGGTTGGGAGCTGCGGGCTCGGTGCGGCGGCTCATGCGGGCGTCGTTGCGGTACCGGGCATGTCCGGCTGCTTCGCGGTGCCGACGAGCGATGGCGTGCTGCATGTCGTGCGCAGGGACGCCGATGGTCTCCATCCTGTCTCGAAGGTCCGGTTCGCGGCGTCGAGCTCGAGCACTCCTTCCATCTACGGGAACATCGCGTTCGTCGGTGGCTATGACCCGCAGAAGGGCGGCACGCTCTCCGCTGTCGACCTGTCGACGGGCAAGGTCCAGACCGTCGTGATCGACAAGGGAGCGGTGCAGTCCACGCCCCTCGTTTCCGTGCGTGATGGCAAGATACGTGTCTACGTGACGAGCAACATACAGCCAGGCGGGGTGTACGCGGCGACCTATGAGAACGGCAAGCTGGCCTCGCAGGGGATGCTGTACAAGCCCGAGGAGGGCAAGCAGGACTGGGTGACCGCATCCATCCTCGCAGGACTGGATGGCATACTGTACTACACGAACGACTCGGGGACGCTGTTCGCCCTCAAGGGCAACCCCGATCCGATCCCGACCCCGACCGCGGCGCCGACCCCGACCGCGGCGCCGACCCCGACCGCGGCGCCGACACCGACCGCGGCGCCCGCGTCTGGCTCTGACTCTGCACAGCAAGGAATACAGGACCAGTCGCAGGCATCCTCGTCCTCGGGCGGGGGAGCGAGGCCGTTCTTCTCGCTGGCCTCCAACACGAGCCGTACGAACCGGTCGAACGCGCAGGCCAGTCCGACCCCGACGCCAAGTCCCTCCCCGACCCCGACGGCGGGTGCAGGTGCCGTCCAGACGCAGATCGAGGGTAGCGCCGCCCCGCTTGCTTCCGGGAAGCTTCCCATCTGGCCCATCGTCGGCATGGCGCTCGGTGGGATCGCGCTGCTCGGCGCACTCCTGTTGCCGCGTCTCGGCCGCGATGACGGTGAGGGGGCACGGCGATGAGCGCACGTGAGGAAAAGCAGCCGAAACGGACCGCGCGGGTCATCGTTGCCGTCATCTCCGCCCTCGTCATCGCGTTCTGCGCGTGGGCGATGTCGCAGTACGTGCGCGGCAACGACCCGCTGGCCCCGTTCACGGGTGGAAGCCCGGCCACCGTCCAGACCAGCGTGACGCCGGGCGCGACGGGAGGAGCGGATCAGGCTGCCGCCTCGCCCTCCCCTGATGCCAGCGTTTCCCCCAGCCCCACCGCTGACGCGCAGGATGATGCTTCTGCGCAAAGCAGCCCTACCGGGGGGGACGGGGATTCTTCCAGCTCATCGGGAGACCAGTCGCAGGATGGGACTGCGACGGGCAACGCGTCCTCGGACGCTTCTTCCAGCTCGGGTTCCTCGGGTGCGTCCTCGGGTTCGGGCGACTCCGGTGGTCAGCAGGAATCCACCATCCTCGTGACGGTCACGGTGGATGGCACGGCCGCTGGCTCCAACAGCAGCTCAGCCCAGATCTCGCTGCCGTCGGGGGGCACCGCCTTCGATGCGCTTCAGGCGACCGGGGTGAGCGTGAATGCCCGCAACACGCAATACGGTATCTACGTGGCGGGCATCAACGGGCTGGCGGAGAAGGAGCATGGCGGTTCGAGTGGCTGGATCTACGAGGTCAACGGGTCCGAGCCCAACACCTCTGCCGGCAACTACACCCTCAAGGATGGTGATAGCGTCGTCTGGCGTTACGTCAACGTCGAGAAATGATCCCGTGCGTCCGGGTGCGGCGGAGTGCGTGGAGGTCCACCATCCGGCCGTCCTGGCGCTGTACTTCGCGTCTGCATTGGTGCTGTGCATGTGCGCGTTCCACCCGGTGCTCGTGGGCATCTCCCTCGTCTCCGGGCTCGTGCTCGGTATCTGCCTGAGGGGGTGGCGGGCAGTCGGGAGGGGTGCGCGCTGGCAGCTGCCCTTCGTCGTGCTGGTCGCCCTCGTCAACCCGTTCTTCTCGGCATCCGGTTCCACGGAGCTGATGCACATCGGTTTGCATGCCATCTACCTTGAAAGCCTGGTCTACGGTGCGTGCATGGGTGCGATGCTCGTGGCGGCGATGCTCTGGTGCTCGAACGCCGCCGCGGTGCTCACGGACGACCAGGTGCTGGGCCTGCTCGGCAACCTGATGCCGGTGGTCGCGCTCATGCTCTCGATGGTCATGCG
>OMSY01000073.1 GCA_900313875.1 uncultured Actinomycetes bacterium | reverse complement strand
GGTCGCCTTCACGACCTTGCCGCGGATGGGATGGGCTGCCGCCGTGACAGCGCATTCGATGACAGCGGGATGGGCGACGAGCGCGCTCTCGACCTCGAACGGACCGATGCGGTATCCCGAGCACTTGATCACGTCGTCGTTGCGCCCGACGAAGAACAGGTACCCGTCCGAGTCGCGCCACGCCATGTCATGCAGGTTGTAATACTCGCCACCGACTGCCTCGGCGGTGCGCTCCGGCTCACCGTAATACCCGACGAACAGGTCCGGCGGATAAGCATCCTTCAGATGCGTGACGCAGATAGCGCCCTCCTCGCCGTCGGGCACTTCGACGGCATCGTCGTCGAGCAGCTTGATATGGAGCAGCGGACTCGGTTTGCCCATCGAGCCGGGTCGCGGCTCGAGCCAGGGGAAGGTGGCAACCAGCACCGGCCCCTCGGTCTGCCCGAATCCCTCGCGGATCTTCTTGCCGGTGAGCCGCTCCCATGCGATGGTGACCTCGGCGTTGAGAGGCTCACCTGCGGTCGCGAAATTCTGTATCGATGAGAGGTCATAGGATGCCACGTCCTCCTGCAGCATGAAACGGTACATGGTGGGAGGTGCGCAGAAGGTCGTGAGCTCGTGATCCTGCATGACCTGAAGGAGCTTCGAGGGGATGAACTTCTTCATGTCGTAGCAGAAGACGGTGGCACCCGCGATCCACTGACCGTATATCTTGCCCCAGCCGAACTTCGCCCAACCGCTGTCGGTCACGCTCATATGGAGCTTGTTCTCCCTGACCTGCTGCCAATACCTGGCCGTCAGGATATGACCGAGCGGGTGGCGGAAGTTGTGCATGACCGCCTTGGCGTTGCCGGTGGTCCCGGATGTGAAGTAGATGAGCATCGTGTCGTCGATCTTCGTGGCCTCGTCCCCGGTCGGACGCTCCCACTCCTCGCTCTCATCAGCGATCAGCTGGTCGAAGGACAGCCAGCCCTCACGCTCACCGGCCACGACGACCCTGTGCGCTATGGAGGGGGAATCGGGCAGGGCGCCCTCGGTCTGGGAGCACACGTACTCGTCATTGACGCAGATCATCATCTTGACGTCGGCGGACCCTGCACGGTACGCGATGTCCTTCGACGTCAGCTGGATGCTGGCGGGGATGATGATCGCACCGATCTTGCAGAGGGCCGATGCGCACACCCAGTATTCCCAGCGACGGCGCAGGATCATCATGACCACATCGCCCTTGCGGATGCCGAGCTTCTTGAACGCGTTGGCGGCCCGGTTGGACAGACGCGAGATATCCGTGAAGGTGAACTCACGGTACTCGTCGTCATCGTTGACCCACACCAATGCCCGCTTCTCGGGCTCGACACGTGCCCATTCGTCCACGACGTCGTAACCGAAGTTGAAATCCTCCGGGGCGACGATCTCGAAATGCTCGTAGAAATCCTCGTAGGAATCGAAGTCGATACGGGGGCAGAACTTCTTCAGCAGATAATCCACGTCTCTTTCCTATACTCTTCGTACGGCTGGCTGATAACGCTCACTCGGCGATGAATGTGAGGAACTTGGTCGGAACGTCGCCATTGCAACGCTGTCCGTGCTGGTACATGGGGTTGAAGTAGACGGAGTCCCCGGCATTGAGCTCGATCTCGCGCTCGCCGAAGGTGAGGATCATGGAGCCTTCGAGAACGTAGTTGAACTCCTGACCGGAATGGGAGACCAACGCAGCGGGTTCGTCGCTCGGGTCGAGCGTCACGAGGAGGGGCTGCATGATCTTGTTCATGTAACGCCATGCGAGGTCCTCGAAATGATAGCCGGGAAGACGGTCGACCTCGCGCCCCTCGCCCGACCTCACGACATGGTAGGTATCCAGCTTGGCAGCCGTACCGGTAAGGATCTCAGTGAACTCGACTCCGAACCTCGCGGCCATGTGGTAGATGGCGGAGATGGGCACATCTGCTCCCGTGTCCTCCCAGCTCAAGTAGGTCTCGAGGTCGACGCCGAGGTCATCGGCCATCTCCTCGGGTGTGACATCACAGGCCTCGCGCAGGCCCTTGATACGGTCGCCGATCTCGCTGAAGACGGTTGACATGATGACCTCCTATCCTTCGTCAAGAGTTTGTGATTATACTACGCCAATCATCCCGCGATGATGAGGTCTCTGGGCAGCGAGGTGGTCTTCGGGGTGACCTGCACCCGAGTGGAATCGGCGATGGCCGACAGTGGTGGGCTGGCCCGGGGAAGGACGCCATCCCGCCGGGGCAGCGTGCCGTCTCGCCGGGGCAGCGTGCCGTCCCGCCGGGCAGTGTGCCATCCCGCCGGGGCAGCGTGCCGTCCCGCCGGGCAGTGTGCCATCCCGCCGGGGCAGCGTGCCGTCTCGCCGGGGCAGCGTGCCGTCCCGCACCGCACCGTCATCGCTCCACATCAGCCCGCCGACTCTGTCAGCATGCAAACACTCGGGCACGCCCCCGCTCGAAAGCATCATAATCATCGCAGGATGGCAGCATGACGATGGAGAGCCATGACGGACAAGATCACCTCCCTGAACCGCACATACCGCAAG
>OMSY01000187.1 GCA_900313875.1 uncultured Actinomycetes bacterium | reverse complement strand
GGTCGCGGCCCGGTTGCGTGAGGAAGGTCTGTCAGCGCGTTTCTGCCTGCAGGTCCACGACGAACTTGACTTCGAGTGTCCTGCAGACGAGGTCGAGGCGCTTACCGCGCTTGTGGATGACGTCATGTCCCATGTCGTCAAGCTGAGGGTTCCGTTGGTGGTCAGCGTTGCTTCCGGACCCACATGGGCACAGGCGAAATAGCCCGACCATCATCCTGCTCGGTCATGGCAGTCCCGATGTCCTTTCCAGCCGTTTGCGTCGATTGTCTTGAGAAGGTCATGTAATCGCTATGGATTCTCCTTCCAGGCTTTTGAACCAGGGTTGAGCTGCCATGCGGGAGGCGATGACACGCCTTGGGGCATGGAAGGGCGTATCGGCCGGACGTCAGGAGGCGTTGATGTTGCCAAGGTCGTTTCTCCTGGTGCGGTATGTGCCATAGATCGAATCGATGAGGAACGACAAGGGGACATCGCCGGTATCCCTCAGCTGCTTCCGATAACGGTACCAATCCAGGTACCTGTCGAGGTACCTCGTCGCCACGCCGTTGAAGCTGGAGAGGAAGTCCCTGACCTGCGTTTCCGTGGTTTCGCGCATCTTGAACCGGTGCTCTTCGAGAAGGTACATGATCTGCTCGTGGATCACGAATGCCTCACGTTGGGATTCTCCTCGGCTGGAGATTGCGATGGACCCATCAGGAAGCTCGTCGACAAGGTCGTTCGATGTGCGTCTTGCGTTCACGATGGCGCTGTCGATTCCAAAGAGGGTGTCCCCATACTGGTTGGTCCCGAAGGAGACGTCGACCATCTGTCTTTCCCCGTGGTTGGAACCGGATTCGCAAGGCACCCCGCTGTCCGATGAAGATGGGGGGATATGATGGTTGCCCTTGTGGTTCTCGGGCAGTCGGATGAGACCCATCTCGTATCGCCCTGCCCGTGGTTCCAGCAGGTTCTGGTGGACGATCTCACAAACCCGCATCCTCATGAACCAGGCGGTGCGGACCGAGACCTTGCAGTGTCGTGCGGTCAGCTCGAGTGGCAGGACGTTCGCCATACAGCGCGCGAAGCTCATCCAGGTCCTCATGTCCAGCTTGGACAACGCGAGGAGCCTTCCCGTGCGGGACGTGAAGCTTCTGTTGCAGTTGTGGCAGAGATAGCGTTGCGTGCCGTTGCGGTCCCTTCCCCTTTTCGTGAAGTCGGTCGCATGGCATCTGGGACATTCCATGGGGGTCTTGCAGGCTGCCTGCAGCTCCCGGATGAGCAGGTCCATCAGGCTGTTCTTCGCGTGCTCGGCCTTCCCGTCTTCGGGGACCATGAGTGAGTCGTCGAGGTTCGTGTTCATTTTCTCCTCCAATTTCCCAGGGCTCAATAATTGCAACCTTTTTGGCTGCAATTCAATTCTGGTTCAAAAGAGCCGTTTTTCAAGGCTTGGGGTGAGATTGCGGATTGATGCAGAATCATCAGGCGATAACCAGGACATGCCATTTCCACACCCGATTTGCATCAGGCACGCACCAGCCGTCACGAAAGGATCGTCATCATGGGTAACCTCGCCTTGAAGCAGGACGGGTTCAGCGGTTCTCAGGGAAGCGCTTCGTGGTTCCGTCCCCGCAAGCATCTCATCTCCCGATTGTTGGAGAACAGGAAGGCGCTTCGCATCATCGTCGCTCCCTTGCATTTCGGGAAAACGACTTTGGTGCGGTCATATGCCCGGCAGGTCTTCGGGGAGGGAGCGGTGACGTGGGTGGATGGTGCGGACCCGGCGTTTCTCTGCGATATCGATGGGGGTTCCTTCAGGAAAGATGCCTTGGAGGGTGTTCCGGCGTCGGGCCTGTTGGTGGTCGATGACCTTCCGTATCTGGACGAGATGCGCAAGGACGTTTTCATGGACACGGTCCGCATCCTGCTTGAACGTGGTGTGGAGGTCATCTGCACCTCGGTGCCCTCGCACGACGTCTTGAGCGCGAACGTCCATGATGCGGTGGTGCTCGGACCTCGAGACCTCCTCGTGAGGAGACAGGAGCTTGCAGATCCCCTCCGCCCCGTGGGGCGCGACCTGTTCGCCGTTGACTCCAGCAACATCGAGAAGGCCAGGGACCTCATGCTGTCGAAGGGAAGGAGGGGAGCCCTTCGGCCTGCACGGGATATGCTTCCCGCGATGACCTGGGGAATCCCCTCCCTGGTCTGGGGCGACCCGTCGTATGCCGCTGCCGAATGCCTCAGGGGCTTCTTCGAGGAACATCTTCCCAGGGAGTTCAGCGACATCGCCTTGAGCATGATATTGCTCGGCTCGGGTTCGCTCCAGCAGCTGCTGGACTTGGGGATCACCGTCACCGACGAGGCCATCGACATGCTCAAGACGAGGTATCCGCTGTTCGGCATCGACGAGTTGAAGGGGACGTTCGACTCGATACCCGTTCAGGTCGAGGACCTGGTGCGTTTCGAGATGGAGATACCGCCATCATGGCAGGAGGGGCAGGGGGTCATCGAGGGGATCGTCAGGATGCTCCTTGGCCGGGGTTCCTTCGGTCGGGCCCTTGAGGTGGTCGATGCGCTTCTCCCAGCTGCATCGGCATCCAGGTTGATGATACGGCACGGTGCCGAGTTGCTTGACAACGGGCTTGCGCTTCAGGTGTCGCATGTCCTGGATGGGATATGCTGCGGGCCGAACGATGGGAATGACCCCGGTCTCGTCTACCTCCAGGTCTGGAGCATGTGCCTGGGTGGGAGGAGAGGGGACGTGCACGGGAAACCGGCGGGTGCTGGGGAGGTGCGAGATGACCCGGAGATGGACATGCTGCTCCGCCTGTTCGCATTGGATGAGCGGGATAGCCGGCAGGCGCGTACGGATGGACCCGTGTCGCAGCTTGGTGTGGGCATTCCATCGGAATGTCCATGCGCTCTGGAATGCCTGCAAGGAGATGCAGGCTCATGTTCTCTGGGGACCCGGCAGGCAGGTCGCAGGCACATGGTGCGCTGTGCTGCATTGCAGTTCATCGGCATCCTTGCAGGAGGGAGGTCCGCGGGGCGTGGGATGCTGCCACAGGGATTGTCAGGGACCCTCGGGAGGATGATGCGGGATTGTCCGCCTGCCCTCTGGCGTCTTGCCATC
Organism: uncultured Actinomycetes bacterium; assembly: GCA_900313875.1. Lineage (GTDB taxonomy): Bacteria > Actinomycetota > Coriobacteriia > Coriobacteriales > RUG844 > RUG844. Next base: position 66 of record OMSY01000187.1, on the reverse strand, counting down.
CATGCGGCTCTCGCATGCATGCCACAGGAGGTCGATGATGCGCTTCTGACCGCTGCGATAGCGGGG
>OMSY01000142.1 GCA_900313875.1 uncultured Actinomycetes bacterium | reverse complement strand
GGCGCCTTCGACTCGACCGGCTATACCCGCCGTCAGTTGATGGGGTTCATCGCCGATGGCAGTCTGCTCGAGTCCTTCTCACGCAAGCAGAGGGAACAGGAATCGGGGCAGGGTTCCATCTTCGATATCTTCGACGACGAGGAGGCCGAGGAGCTCGGCTTCAAGGAAGAGGTCCCTGCCCCTGATGGGGTGGAGTGGGACCGCAAGGTCAAGCTCGCCTACGAGAAGGAGATGCTCGGCCGCTATGTGTCCGACCATCCGCTCTCCCCCTATGTGCATGCCCTTGCGGATGTGGCAAGCTGCTCGATCCTCGATATCTCGGACAAGCCAGACGGGTTCAAGGGAACGTTCGCCGGGGTCATCTCGCAGGTCGCCATCAGGCAGTCCAAGAACGGCAACAACTACGCGCAGTTCCAACTCGAGGACACCGAGGGTGAGATCCAGGTGAATCTTTTCGGTAAATCATTCAATTCTTACCGTCACCTGCTCGAGGAAGATGCCATCGTGAAGGTGGAAGGCGCCATCGAGAAGAACGACCGCGGGGTGAGCATGCGTGTCTTCAAGATGGAGGGGCTTGCGTTCACCGAGGAGGACACCAAGGCCCGCGTCTTCGAGATCAGGCTCTCCTCGGACCAGCTCGACCCGGTGCTGATGTCGCACATCTCCGATACGCTTCAGCGTTATCCGGGGCGCGATGCGGTGTCCCTGCGCATCGACCAGCGTGATGGCAGGGTGTTCAGGGCGGAGCTCCCGACGACGACCAATGCCAAGTCGCCGGGCCTCTTCGCGGAGATCACGGACATGCTCGGCTCGTTGTCATGCGAGGCCGTTCGTAGATGAGGGGTTGACCCCGATACGGGAATGCGGATAATGACTTTAGCACTACAGTGCTCTACCGTACTAGAGTAATGAGGAGGAACATGCTTCCGCAGACACCACGCGGGTTCCGGGACGTCCTTCCCGATGAGGCGGCATGGCGCGCTTCCATCAACGATGATGTCCAGGATTGCTTCGCATCATGGGGCTACATGCCCATCGAGACACCGGCGCTCGAGGTGCTCGAGACCATGGAGGCCGCTGGCGGCGTGACCGCCAAGCCCATCTCCCTGTTCGATTCGGACGGCAGGGTCCTGGCGTTGCGGCCGGACGTCACCGTGCCCATCGCACGGCTGGTGGCGAGTCGCCTTTCCAGCGAGGAGGGGCCGTTCAGGTTCCGTTACAAGGAGACCGTGTTCCGCGAGGAGGAGAACCTCCGGGCGCAGGCGCGCGAGGTCACCCAGCTCGGCATCGAATCCATCGGTCTTGTCGGCATCGAGGCCGATGCGGAGGTCATCTCGATCTTCGTGGAGGCGCTCGCCGCATGCGGTCTCAGGGATTTCACCGTGGTCATCTGCTCCGTGGACGTCCTCCATGCGCTCATCGCCGGTGCGTGCATGGACGGCGGATGGGAGCGTGCGGTGCTTTCCGCCTACCACACCTCCAACTTCGTGGAGCTCGAGGAACTCTCCCGTGCGGAGGGTGTGGCCGACGGTTTCGGGGAGGCGTTGCGCGAGCTGCCCCATCTGCGTGGGGGACGGGAGGCCATCGAGGGTTGCCGTGCGATGATGGGGGAGCTCGGATGCCCGCAGGTGCCCATCTCCCTCCTCGAGACCTGGGATATCCTCGAGGCGTGCGACGTCACCGAGCATGTGGTCGTCGATTTCTCCATACTCACCTCGTTCGATTACTACACCGGCCTCGTGATCGAGGCCTATGCTCCCGGTTCCGGCACGGCGCTCGGTTCCGGCGGCCGCTACGATACGATGCTCGCCTCATATGGTCGGGACCTTCCCGCTGCGGGCTTCGCCTTCTCGTTGGAGCGGGTCATGCAAGCGCTTGCCGAGCAGGGCGAGCTGCTGCGCAAGCGCACGCCCGATGTGGTCGTGGGTGGTTCCGATTCCGCTTCCGTGTTCAGGCTTGCCGCCGAGCTGCGTGCGGAGGGTGCCAAGGTGTGCATCACCGCCGAGGAGGACGTTGCAGCCGAGGCGATGCGCCTCGGGAGCCGGCGTTGGTGTACGGTGGATGCCGGAACAGGCAGGTCATGGGGAGGGCAGACGGATGAGTGAGAGGGTGTTGCGTGTCGCCGTGCCCAAGGGTTCGCTGTTCCCCGAATCGGTCGACCTTCTGGGACAGGCGGGACTCGACGTGACGGGACTCGACGATCCCGGGCGGCATCTGAGGATCCGCAACGGTGACGTGGAGTTCATCATCGTGCGTGCCACCGATGCGCCGACGTTCACCGCCTATGGCGGTGCCGATTGCGCCATCTCGGGACATGACACCATCGTCGAGGCTGGACTCGAGGTCATCGAGCTCGTCGACCTCAAGTTCGGGGGTTGCCGTTTCGTGGTGGCAGAACCCGAGCAGGCGGCGGAGCGCGTCGAGGCGAGCTACCGCAGCCTCGGCACCTTGCGTGTCGCCACCAAGTACCCGCGTATCACAAAGGCCTATCATGACTCCATCGGCATGCAGGTCGAGATCATCAAGATCAACGGCAACGTCGAGCTGGCCCCCCTCATCGGCATGGCCGACCGGATCGTCGACATCACGGCAACGGGACGTACGTTGCGTGAGAACAACCTGCATATCGTCTCGGACGTCATGGAATCCACTGCACGCTTCATCGCCAATCCCGCATCGCTGCGCATCGATCGGCGTGTCCGCGAGCTTGCCGACACGCTCAGGGGCATCGCTGCGGACAAGACCCCGTCGGCTCCCATCGCCGGCTCGGCCAACCCGACCAAGTCCTGAAGGAGGCACCAATGCAGATGAAACGTATCGTGCTCACGGCCGACAACCCCTTCGACGAGGGGATGCTCGAACGTGCCGGCACCTTCGAACCCGAGGTCATAGCCAACGTCTCCCGTATCATCGACGATGTCCGCAAGCGCGGTGACGAAGCGGTTCGGGAGTACACGAAGCGGTTCGACGGGCTCGACCTCGATGACTACCGTGTTCCCGAGGACGAGATCGACGCGGCGTTCGACGCCGTGTCCGAAGAGGTGGTCGAGAGTCTCGAGCTTGCTGCGGAGCACATCCGTCTCTTCCACGAGCAGCAACGCAGGCAATCATGGTTCATCACACGCGATGACGGCGCTTTCCTCGGGACCAAGGTCACTCCCATCGAGCGTGTCGGGCTCTATGTGCCGGGCGGGCGTGCCCGCTATCCGTCCACCGTGCTCATGGACGCGATTCCCGCCAAGGTGGCGGGTGTGGACCGTATCGCCATGACCACCCCCCCGGCTTCCGATGGCCGTATCGATGCCACCACGCTCGTGGCCGCCCGCATCGCAGGTGTGGATGAGGTCTACTCCATCGGCGGGGCACAGGCCATCGCCGCCCTCGCCTATGGCACCGCATCCATCGAGCGTGTCGACAAGATCGTCGGTCCGGGGAACATCTTCGTCGCCGCCGCCAAGAAGCTCGTCTCCGGGGATGTCGGCATCGACATGATCGCCGGCCCCTCGGAGGTGTGCATCCTCGCGAGCCGGTACTGCACGCCGGAGTTCGTCGCCATCGACCTCATGGCCCAGGCGGAGCATGACCCGCAGGCGATATGCTATCTCATCAGTTCCACGGAGGAGCTTGCCGACCGTATCGAGGAGCTCATCGAGGGATACCTGCCTGATTCGCCGCGTGCCGACATCACGCGCACCTCGCTCGAGACCAAGGGTCTCATCTTCGTGACCGACGACCTCGAGGAAGCCGTTGACGTCGCGAACGCCATCGCGCCCGAGCATCTCGAGGTGCACGTGCCCGAGCCCATGGCGCTCATCGGCGAACTCAGGAATGCCGGCGCCATCTTCCTGGGCGACTTCACCCCCACGCCGGTGGGTGATTATGTGGCGGGGCCCAACCACACGCTGCCCACGAGCGGCACGGCACGGTTCTCGAGCCCGCTCTCGGTCGATGATTTCGTCAAGCGTTCCTCCGTGGTCAACTACACCTATGAGACGCTCGTGTCCGATGCCGAGGCCATCAGGACCATCGCCACGCAGGAGGGTCTGTGGTCCCATGCCCGTTCGGTCGAGCTGCGCCTCGAGCTCATCGAGGAGGCGCTTGCGCACATGGAGGAGCATGGCCATGACCACGGGGCAGGGGAGTGCTGCTGATGGGCTCGGTGCGGGACAGCAACGAGCGCCTGTCGGGACTCGAGCCCTACGACCCCAAGTACCTTCCGGCGGAGGTCATGCTCTCGGCCAACGAGAGTCCGTTCGACATCGCCCCGGAGACACGCGAGCGGGTCGAGGCCCGGTTGGGAGAGCTTGCCTTCAACCGCTACCCGGACCCGCTTGCCAACGGACTTCGTGATGGGATCGCGGCGTCCTGCGGTCTCGAGCGTGGGAACGTGCTCGTGGGGAACGGTGGCGATGAGCTGCTCTTCGACGTCTTCCTGGCCTATGGTGGCCCGGGTCGCACGTTCATCAACCTGCCGCCGACGTTCTCCGTCTACGCTTACAACGCGCATCTGACGGGTACTGGAATCGTCGACATCCCGCGGCTCGACGACTTCTCCGTGGATGTCGACGCCGTCGTCGCCCGCCTATCCGAGGGGGACATCGACCTGGTGGTCCTGACGAGTCCCAACAATCCCACAGGCAACCTCATCTCCGAGGTCGGGTGCAGGCGCCTGCTCGAGGCAAGCGATGCCCTCATCCTCCTCGACGAGGCCTACATCGAGTTCGCCGACGCCTCGCTCGTTTCCCTGCTTGCGGAACATGAGAACCTCCTCATCCTGCGCACGTTCTCCAAGGCGTTCTCGCTGGCGGGCGTGCGCGTGGGCTATCTGCTCGGTTCGAGGAAGGTCATCGACGAGTTCACGAAGGTCAGGCAGCCGTACTCGGTCGATGCGGTGTCGCAGCTCATCGCGTCCTGCGTCCTCGAGGACAGGGACACGGTCGTGCACGAGCGTGTCGCCGGGACGGTGGCCCGTCGGGAGGAGCTGTTCAGGCGGCTGCAGGACATGGAGGGTGTCGAGGTGTGGCCGAGCGCCGCGAACTTCCTGCTCATCCGCGTCGCGAACGCACACGGGGTCTGGCAGGAGCTCTATGAGGGGCATTCGGTGCTCGTACGGGATTTCTCATCGAGTGCCGGCCTCTCCGACTGCCTGAGGGTCACGGTCGGTACCGAGGAGGAGAACGCGGCGTTCCTGTCGGCACTGGAGAAGGTGCTCGGGACGCAGGCTGTCCGACCATCCGGATGATGGTCTGGAGGAAATGCAACAAGGGGCATGCAGCGTGTTCGACAGGGCTGCATCGACCCGGTCCGAGGATGGTCCATCATCGGATGGTGAGAGGGAAGGGGAACGGATATGCGCGAGGCCACGGTACAGCGCACGACCAAGGAGACCGACATCACGGTCACGCTTGGACTCGAGGGGAGCGGCAGTGCCGACGTCGAGACCGGTGTGGGGTTCTTCGACCACATGCTCGATGCGTTCGGGCGCCATGGGCTGTTCGACCTGCGCGTGCGGGCATGCGGCGACCTCAAGGTCGATGCGCATCACACGGTCGAGGATACCGGCATCGTGCTCGGTGCGGCGCTTCGGGAGGCGCTTGGCGACCGTGCGGGCATCACGCGCTTCGGCAGCATGACGTTGCCCATGGACGAGGCGCTCGTGCTTGCAGCCGTCGATATCTCCGGCAGGGGGCAGCTGCACTGGGACGTGCCGTTGCCTTCATGCATGCTCGGCACGTTCGACGTCGGCTTGGCCAAGGAGTTCTTCATCGCCTTCGCCGCGAATGCGGGCATCACGCTCCATGTGCGTCTGCTTGCCGGTGAGAACGCGCACCATATCGTGGAGGCGTGTTTCAAGGCCGTCGCCCGTGCCTTGGCGGCCGCCGTCTCGATGGACCCGCGTTGCGAGGGGCGCATCCCCTCCACCAAGGGGGCGATCTAGGTGGCCATCGCGATCGTCGATTATGCCAAGGGCAACCTCATGAGCTGCTGCCGGGGCATGCAGAGCGTGGGGTATGACGCGGTCATCACCGATGACCCCAAGGTCATCGTCATGGCCGACGGCATCATCCTTCCCGGCGTCGGCGCCTTCGCGGATGCGTCCGCGACGATGCTTGCCACGGGGCAGATGCAGGCCATACGCACGCGTGTGGCCGATGACGGGGTGCCGTTCCTCGGGATCTGCCTCGGCATGCAGCTCATCATGGAGCGCGGCGACGAGGGCATGCCCGCCGGCCAGTGGGCGGAGGGGCTCGGCTTCATGAGGGGGCACTGCGTCCGGATGGCGGATGTCCGTCAGGACGGCACGAAGGTCAAGGTGCCGCATGTCGGTTGGAACTCGGTCAGGTTCCTTCCCGGTGATGACAACCCGCTGTTCGCCGGCGTGCCGCAGGACACCTTCTTCTATTTCACGCACTCATATCGTTCCGTCTGCGAGGATGAGGCGGATGTCTCCGCCGTCTCCGAGCACGCCGAGTGCTTTCCCTCGGTCGTGCGCAAGGGTAACATCTTCGGTACGCAGTTCCATCCCGAGAAATCATCGACGTGGGGGCTGCAGGTGCTGAAGAACTTCGGAAGCCTGGTCTACGGCCACTGAAGGATGGGGGAGCAATGATACTGTATCCGGCAATCGATATCCTTGATGGCAAGGTCGTGCGTCTCACGCAGGGCAGCTACGACCGCGTCACCATCTACGAGGACGACCCCGTCGTCCAGGCGCGGTCCTTCGCCGCGGAGGGTGCTGCCTGGGTCCATGTCGTCGACCTCGACGGTGCCCGCGAGGGCAAGCCGGTCAACGCCGCCGTCATCGAGCGCATCGTGCGCGACTGCAGCATGCGGGTCGAGGTCGGTGGCGGTATCCGCACGATGGAGAGCGTGGATGCCTACCGGGGTGCCGGTGTGGAGCGCATCGTGCTCGGGACCGCGCTCGTCAAGGACCCGGCGTTCGCCGAGGAGGCCATCGCTGCCCATGGCACCCATATCGTTGCCGGCATCGATGCCCGTGGGGGGAAGGTGGCCACCGAGGGCTGGCTCGAGGTCTCCGAGCTCACCGCCGTGGAGCTCGCCCTGCATTATCGCGACCTCGGCATCACCGAGGTGGTGTACACCGATATCGCCCGCGATGGCATGCAGACGGGAGTCGATGCCGAGGCCTATGCCTCTTTCGCGCAGGAGACCGGCATGAACGTCTCCGCTTCCGGTGGCATCGCCACCCTCGATGACCTGCGGGCGCTTGCCGGGACCGGTCAGGTGGCGGGTGCCATCACGGGGCGCGCGCTCTACGAGGGTGCGTTCTCGGTCTCCGAGGCCCTGGCGGCCTTGGTGACGATCAGGTAGCGGTGACGGGGACATGGCTGGGACGGGCATCGGTTCCTGCTCCAGCCGATGCTGGGCCACCGCGTCATCATATGGTTCAGGAGGCCGGTATGGTGCGGTCGTGTGCGCCGCACCGGGAACATGAGGAGGAGCTATGCTCACCAAACGCGTCATCCCCTGTCTCGACGTCAAGGACGGGAGGGTTGTCAAGGGCGTCAACTTCGTCAACCTGCGTGATGCGGGCGACCCGGTCGAGCTTGCCAACATCTACGACCGCGAGGGGGCCGATGAGGTCGTCTTCCTCGACATCACCGCGACGCACGAGAAGCGCAAGACGGTCATCGACATGGCTGCCCGTGCAAGCGAGGAGGTCCATATCCCCTATACGGTCGGTGGTGGGTTCAGGACCATCGCGGATATCCGGGAGATGATCGCAGCGGGAGCGGACAAGGTCTCGATCAACTCCGCGGCGGTCAAGGACCCCAACCTCATCACCGTCGCCGCGCAGGCGTTCGGCTCGCAGGCGATCATCTGCGCCATCGATGCAAAGCATGTCGAGGGTGCCGGTGACAAGTGGACCGTCTACATCGCCGGAGGGCGCGAGGACACCGGTATAGACGTCATCGACTGGGCCAGGAGCGCCGCGCAACATGGTGCCGGTGAGATACTCCTCACCTCGATGGACCGTGACGGCAGCAAGGAGGGGTTCGACATCCCGCTCACACGTGCCGTGGCGCGTGCGGTGGACATCCCCGTCATCGCCAGCGGTGGCGTCGGCAAGATCGAGCATTTCGCCGAGGGCATCATCGACGGCGAGGCCGATGCCGTGCTCGCCGCGAGCGTGTTCCATTTCGGTGAACTGTCGATCAGGGAGGTCAAGGAATACATGCGTTCCCAGGGAATCCCCGTCAGGCTCTGATGACGAGACGGGAGGTCGGTTCCGTGGGGGATGCGGCAGGATGGAGCAAGGATGCGCATCGACGAACTCGCATTCGATGACAGGGGGCTCATCCCCTGCATCGTGCAGCAACATGATACGGGCGAGGTCCTCATGATGGCCTGGATGAACGCCGAGTCCATCAGGCTCACGCAGGAGACCGGAACGACCTGGTTCTGGTCGCGGTCCCGTTCGGAGCTGTGGAACAAGGGCGCGACCAGTGGCAATGTCCAGCAGCTGAGGGAACTCCTCTACGATTGCGATGCCGACTGCCTGCTCGCGAAGGTCGATTCTCCCGGTCCCGCCTGCCATACGGGCAACCGCAGCTGCTTCTTCCGCTCGCTCTGACGCTCATCCCGCTCCATGAGGTAAGCTATCTGACGGGAGCTTGCCTCCTCTGTGCGGACAAGGGATACAGGATGAAGGGAAGACGATGAAGCACATCGCCCGTATGGTCGTCATGGGGTTGGTCGCGGTTCTCTGCGTGGGTTGCCTCGCAGCATGTGGGAGAAGCGAGGCTGGACACAGCCAGACCTTCTCGCAGCAGACCCTCAACGACACGGGTACCAAGCCGCAGGATACCCCGGCGCAGCCGCAACAGGACACCCCGGAGCCGACGCAACCTCCTGAGGAGGCCCCTGCCGAGTCCACGACAGCGCCTGCCTCGGACCAGGGTGCCGCGGTCGGCACGGTCGTCATCGATGCCGGGCATCAGTCCCATGGCAACTCGAGCCAGGAGCCGGTCGGCCCGGGCGCGAGCGAGACCAAGGCGAAGGTCAGCGACGGGACGGCAGGTGTCTCGACAGGCGTGAGGGAGAGCGTCGTCAACCTTCAGGTCGCCCTCAAGCTCAGGGAGGAGCTCGAGGCACGTGGGGTCCATGTCATCCTGGTGCGCGACACCGAGGACATCGACATCTCCAACTCGGAGCGAGCGGCCATCGCCAATGACAACCATGCGGACCTGTTCATCCGCCTGCATTGTGATGGGGTGGAGGGAAGCAGTGCGACGAACGGCTTCTACACGCTCATCCCCGGTGAGAACTCATGGACGGCCCCCATCGTCGCGGAATCCGCGGTTGCCGGACGGATCATCCATGAGACGGTCCTCTCGCAGACCGGCGCGAACGACCGTGGCATCAAGGAGCGCACCGACCTCTCCGGCTTCAACTGGTGCACGGT
>OMSY01000057.1 GCA_900313875.1 uncultured Actinomycetes bacterium | reverse complement strand
TCCGTGAAGGTGAACGGCAACACCGCGACCGCTGACGTGACCTTCAAGATCAAGGACCTCAAGAAGGCCATGCAGACCGCCCAGACGGAGATCCAGGACATGGCGCAGTCTGCAGATGCATCTGACCTCGATTCGCTCTACAAGCAGGCCGGTCAGATCATCATGACCTCCCTCAAGAACACCAGCGACATGTCGACCACGACGCACACCATCGACCTCACCAAGGATGGTTCGAACTGGAAGGTTACCGACCAGAACCAGCTCTCCACCATCGGTTCCAAGCTCTTCGGTGACCTTTCCAGCCTGTAGCGTCCACCAGGTCGCAGGCGGGACCGGTCTCCTGAAGACCCGGTTGGCTTGATGACGGGGCACCTCCCTCGAGGAGGTGCCCCGTTCTGCGTCCGGGGGCGTGGTGGATGACACAGCCCGTCCTGCCGGTGGCGCAGCCCGTCCTGTCGGCGGCGCCCCCTCCCCGCCCCGGCGGTGACGTACTGCGCCCGGGGAAGGATGCCACCGGCGATGCGGACGGGAACGGGGTGTGGACGGGGGCGGTGCCGCGGGCAAAGCTCCACGCAACCTACAGGAAGCCCCCCGGAGACCCTGTGCTATGCTTTTCCCTCGAAGGGCCTCGCCGATACAGACCCAACGCACGATGCAGAGACCAAGGAAAAGAGGCACCATGGACACAACCACCAGACGCACCCCGTTGCTCATCGCATTGTTCCTGGGATTCATCCTCGCCGCAGGGTGCCTGCTCGCCGGCTGCTCGAGCGAGAAGGACCAGGTCAAGCAGGCCATCGACAACAGCTTCGCCATCAACGACGAGACGATCTCGCAGGTGGCGGACAAGCTCGATGACAACGACATCAAGACACTCGAGCTGATGGGCATCGACGCACATGACCTGTTCACCAAGCTGGCCGACGGCTACTCGTACCAGGTCGGCGACATCACGCTGAACGGCACGCAGGCCACTGCCGAGGTGACCGTCACGACACGCGACCTCTCCCCCGTCCTCGAGGACTACAAGACGAAGGTGATGGACTACGCTTCCTCGCTTTCCGCCGAACCGGAGGTGGACGCGGTCTACCAGCAGCTCGGGCAATACCTGAACGAATCGCTCGAGGGTCTGTCATCATCGACCGCGACGACCACCGAGACGTTGAAGGTCGACCTCGTGAAGGAAGGCAACACCTGGTCCTTGGCGCATCCCGACCAGGTCAGGAAGCAGCTCTCGAAGGTCCTGTTCGGAAAGCTCAGCGAAGCGGGATTCGGGGACTGACGGCGGACGGCGACGGGGCACGCTGCCCCTCCCGCACCGTCGGCGCCAGCATGCCACGGCGCCCTCTGCCGTATCGTTCAGCCTTCGGCTCCGGCTGCACGATACGCGGCGCCGAGCTCCACGTAGGAGGCAGCGCCCCAGCGCGTGCATTCGAGTTGCTCGGCACTCACCTGACGAACCACTTTGCCTGGAACGCCCATCACGAGCGAGTACGGGGGAATGACCGTGTCCTCCGTCACCAGCGCGCCCGCGGCGACAAGCGAGCCTTTCCCGACCTGCGCCCGGTTGAGCACCGTCGCATGCATACCGATGAGCACATCGTCGTCGATCTGCGCCCCGTGCACGATGGCGCCATGCCCGATGGACACCCCCTCGCCGATGATGACCGGAGAACCCGGTTGCGTGTGCAGCATCGCCTGGTCCTGGACGTTGCTGCGCGCGCCGACCCTCACATACTCCGTCTCCGCCCGGATAGCTGCAGAGAACCACACGGTGCTGTCCTCCTCCAGCACGACGTTTCCGCACACCGCGGCGTTGGCTGCCACGAAGCCAGCCCTCGAGACATCGGGTTCATGCCCAGCGATAGGAAGTATCATCCCCTCTTGCCCTTCTCGTCAGCTCATGTCCATACGAAGCCGAGGGCAGGGAAGCCACGCCCGCCCTCGGGAAACGGTGTGCAAAGCCGCTCCAGGCCCTGTCTTTTCCCAGCAAGGAGCAGATGAAGCGCTGACCCGCGATGGGCACTGCTCCCAGGCCCCGTCGACCGGCAGCACGACCTTGCACGCCGACCCTCCAGCCCGCAGCGCACCCGCATCAGATGAGCCCAAGTTCCATGCATGCATTGTAGACGCCATCCTCGTCGACCGAGGTGGTGACCAGGTCGGCCTTGTCCTTGAGGTCGTCGATGGCGTTGCCCATGGCCACGCTCGTCCATTCCGGGCAGAACATGTCGCGGTCGTTGGTGCCGTCCCCGAACACGACCACATCCCCATACGGCGCGTGCAGGATGTCCATCATCTTCCTGATGCCCACCGACTTGTCGGTCGGCTCGCAATAGATCGCCTCGGGGATGTACCGCGCCCAGGTGACCCCGCCGAAGTCGAAGCCATCTTCCTCACCCGGCGCGCAGGGCACGAAGATCTTGAAGATGCGCTCGAGACCATCGGCGTCGAGCTCGGGATTGACCTCGGTCCTGATGTAGCTGTCGGGAAGACCGTTGGCGAAGTCCTCGAACGGCGTGTAGCGGACGAGCTCGTTGCGCACCGTGACCGCCCATCTGAAGCCATGCTCCTCGAGCCAATGCAGGAAACGCACGCAACGCTCAAGCGGCATCGGCTCCATCCAGCGCAACCGCCCATCGACCGTGACCGAGTTGCCGCCATCTGCGACCAGCGTGGTGATGCCGCTGTCACGGACGAGGTTGAGCGCATCGAGCTGCAGGCGCCCGGTGGCAAGGGCCACATGATGCCCGTTGCGACGCAGCAGCTCCAGGGCCTTCTCCGCACTGGCGGGGATACGGCCCTGTGCATACGAACGCAAGGTGCCATCATAATCGAAGAACAGGTATCTGCGTCTCATCTCCCCACCTCTCGAAGCGCATCATCTGCATGCAAACGGACGGGCACCCAGTATACAGCCAAAGGAAGCATCCCTGTCACCTGTTTGAGTGGCACAATCCCTCCCCGCCAGGATGCGCCTTG
>OMSY01000097.1 GCA_900313875.1 uncultured Actinomycetes bacterium | reverse complement strand
GGCTCGATGAAGCCGGCGAACGCGAACCTGTTCCTCCCGATGGAGAACATCGACGGTGGCCTCATCGGCGGTGCGGCGCTCAAGGCCGATAGCTTCACCGACCTCGTCAAAGCCGCGATCGCACACGCAGGCTAGGGGTGCCCGGGGTTCAAGACCGTTCGTTTGTCCCTGGAAGCTCGTTTCAAGGGCGCTGAGATGGGGATGGGGCGCTGGTCCCATCCCCATCCTTGTTGCCGCATGGCACGCTGCTCCCCGCTGCGGCTCGGGTGGCGCACCCTTCCCCGGGACCAGTGCGCCATCCGCGTACGGCCCCTTCGACGTCGCAGTAGTATCATGGGGTCGTTCCGACAGGGACATCGCAATATCATGACAGCATGCTGATTCGATCGGAAGGATTCCTCCATGTCCTCTTTGCACACTCCGGTGCTCCTCGCCATCCTCGATGGGTTCGGACTTGCTCCCGATGGGCCGGGCAATGCGGTCTCGCAGGCCGATAAGCCGTTCATCGATGAGATCTTCGCCAGTTGCCCCCGGACGCAGCTCGCCGCATCGGGCCCGGATGTGGGACTTCCCGACGGTCAGATGGGCAACTCGGAGGTGGGGCACCTCAACATCGGTGCGGGTCGCATCGTCTTCCAGGAGCTGAGCCGCATCAACAATGCCGTGAAGGACGGGAGCCTGTTCGAGAACGAGGTCCTCGTCTCCGCCATCGATGCCGCTGTGGCGGAGGAGGGGACGGTCCATTGCATGGGGCTCCTGTCCGACGGAGGGGTTCACAGCGAGCTTTCCCATCTCAAGGCCATCCTCGAGCTTGCCGTTCGCCGTGGGGCGAAGCGCGTGCGTGTCCATGCGTTCATGGACGGTCGTGATGTCCCGCCCACGAGCGGTGCAGGCTACCTTGCCGACATCGAGGTGTTCTGCAAGGATCTTTCCGATAGGTCCGATAGCGATGTCGCCTGTGCGACGGTGTCGGGTCGTTTCTATGCGATGGACCGCGACACGCGTTGGGAGCGCGTCCAGAAGGCGTACGATGCGCTTACCGGTGCGGTTGGGGAGCGTTTCGACAGCGTTGCGAGCCTGATAGAGGCCTCCTATGCCAACGAGGTCACCGACGAGTTCGTCGTGCCGGGGATCATCGAGGGCGCACATGATGGCATCCATGATGGGGATGCGGTCGTCTTCTACAATTTCCGTCCCGACCGGGCACGTGAGATCACCCGTGCGTTCGTCGATGATGGTTTCGAGGGGTTCGAACGTGCGGTCCATCCCAAGGTGCACTACGTCTGCCTCACCGAATACGACCCGACCATCGACGCGCCGGTCGCTTTCCCCAAGACCATCCCCGACAACGTGCTCGCCGACGTGCTCGCCGACGCGGGACTGCGTCAGTACCATATCGCCGAGACCGAGAAGTACGCCCATGTGACCTTCTTCCTGAACGGCGGTCTCGAGGCACCGAAGGAGGGCGAGCAGCGCACGCTCATCCCGAGTCCGAAGGAGGTGCCGACCTACGACCTCAAGCCCCAGATGAGTGCCCCGGAGGTTGCGGAGACCCTTGCGGCGGCCATCCTTGCCGACGAGGCCGATGTCTACATCGTCAACTTCGCGAACTGCGACATGGTCGGGCACACCGGGTCGCTTCCAGCTGCCATCAAGGCCGTCGAGGCCGTGGACGCGGGGCTTCGCCAGGTGGTCGAGGCGATTCTGTCCAAAGGAGGGACCGCGCTTGTGACGGCGGACCACGGCAATGCGGAGAAGATGGTCGATGATGATGGCGTCTCCCCGCATACCGCCCACACGCTTTCGCCGGTGCCGCTGGTCCTGGTAGGGGGAGGGGAGCGTTCGCTCCGCACGGTCGAAGGCGCCTGTTTGGCCAACATCTCCCCGACCTTGCTGGACATCATCGGTCTCGAGGCTCCGTCCGAGTGGACCGCCGAGAGTCTGCTTGTCTAGGCGAAGGACTTGTTGCTATACTTAACTGCTGTTTGTTCAATGCTTGACTGTATGCTGCGGACCGATGCCCGGTGGGCGTCCATCGTCTGCGGCGCTGAAAGGGTATCACGTGCACGCTCTGCTTATCATCACGATCATCGTCCTGCTGCTCTCGTCGATCGGGCTTGTCATCTTCGTCCTGCTCCATTCGGGGAAGGGCACGGGTATGTCCGACATGATGTCGTCGACGATCTACAACAGCTCCGCTGGCACGAGCATCGTCGAGAAGAACCTCGATCGCATCACGATCGTGCTGGCGATCCTGTTCCTCATCTCGTTGCTGGTGCTCATGCTGATCTATCCTCAGGGGACCATCGCCTCCTAGAGCCCATCGGGAGCTGATGGGGTGCCGGTGCATCCGTACAGCGGCCGGTCGTGATTTTGGTGTTGAAAGCGCTGGGAGACACTGCTAGAATCGCTCTTGCCGCGCGTTGAGCGGGGCGTACAACCGAAGAGTCGGAGTGGCGGAACGGCAGACGCGCTAGCTTGAGGGGCTAGTGTCCGTACGGACGTGAGGGTTCAAATCCCTCCTCCGACACCATGAACATCTCGAGGCTCCTGCATATGCAGGAGCCTTGTTCGTTGGCTGACGGGACCGGTGCGCCAGCGCCCCGTTCCACCTGCAGCCGCCCCGGCAGACGTGCTTGTTAGCCCAAGGTAGCTTTTATGCGTATACTTCATGTGACAAGGACCTGTCGTCACATGATGCGGAAAGGATAGGGGCAGCTGGGTGATGCCGGACAAGGCGCTCTCGACACGGGGTGGACAATCGCGGACCCGGGAGATCAACCGGGTTCTCTGGACGGTGCTGATCTGCAACCTGGTGATTGCGGCCGGCAAGTTCGCGTTCGGGCAGGTGACGCACACCGCCTCCATCCGTGCCGATGGTATCCATTCCCTGTTCGATTCGACGGGCAACGTGATCGCCCTCATCGGCATCGCCATGGCCTCGCGGCCAGCCGACCTGGGTCATCCCTATGGGCATTCGAAGTTCGAGACCTATGCGAGCGTGTTCATCGGTGCCCTGCTGCTCTTCGCCGCATGGGAGGTCGGGTCGGACGCTGTCGATGCACTTCGCTTCGGGAACGCCAGGCCCAATGTCACCATCTTCTCGTTCATCGTCATGCTC
>OMSY01000166.1 GCA_900313875.1 uncultured Actinomycetes bacterium | reverse complement strand
GGACTGCCCCGCGATGAGCTCGGCATCCTCGAAGTAATCGATCCTCATCGCATGCTTCACCTTCGCAAGCGTCTCCGCCGCGATGCGCTCGGCATCTATGCAGCCCTGATGGAGGATGTCGTATACCCCCGGGATGTCCTTCTCGTAGACCGCGCGACGCTCGCGAATCGGCTCGAGCGTCTCCTCGAGGACCTTGTTGAGGAACTTCTTGACCTTGACGTCGCCCAGGCCACCACGCCGGTAATGCGCCTTGAGCTCATCGAGGCCGGCATATTCGGGCAGGTAACGCTCGAAGCACCCCTCGGTGCAGAAGGCGTCGAGATAGGTGAACACGGTGTTGCCCTCGACCTTGCCGGGATCGGTCACCTTGAGATGACCGGGGTCGGTGTGCATGCTGCGGATCTTGGCCTTGACCGTCGTGGGGTCATCGGAAAGGTAGATGCAGTTACCGAGCGACTTGCTCATCTTCGCATGTCCGTCAGTCCCCGGGAGACGCATGCTCGCCTCGTTGTCCGGCAGCAGGATATCGGGCTCGACGAGCGTCTCACCATATGTCGCGTTGAAATGCCTCACGATCTCGCGGGTCTGCTCGAGCATCGGCTTCTGGTCCTCTCCCACCGGGACGACATGGGCACCGAACGCCGTGATGTCCGAAGCCTGGCTGATCGGGTAGGTGAAGAACCCCACCGGGATGGAAGCCTCGAAATCACGCGCCTGTATCTCGCTCTTGACGGTCGGATTGCGCTGCAAGCGCGCCACCGTGACGAGGTTCATGTAATATGCCGTGAGCTCGAACAGCTGCGGAATCTGGGATTGGATGAACATCGTCGTCTTGGAGGGGTCGAGCCCGACGGACAGATAGTCGAGTGCGACCTCGATGATGTTCTGGCGTACCTTCTCGGGATTCTCGGCATTGTCGGTGAGCGCCTGAGCGTCTGCGATCATGACGAGGATCTTGTCGTACTCACCGGAGTCCTGCAGCTCCACCCGTCTCCTGAGCGAACCCACATAATGCCCGAGATGCAGCTTGCCCGTCGGACGGTCGCCCGTCAACATCACCTTGCCCATAACCTGACCCTTCTCCATCGACAAAACAGCAGCCTGGGAGCTGCTGCGATGATACCCGTCATGGCAACGCGCTCGGGCGACCATGACGTATGACCGAACGATGGGAAGTATAGCACGAAAGTGAAAAACGGCCTTGAAAGGCCGTTTCCGTGGATGCGCTGGCGGAGGAGGAGGGATTCGAACCCTCGTAGCGGGGAACACCCGCTAAACGGTTTTCGAGACCGCCGCATTCAACCACTCTGCCACCCCTCCGCATGTTGCGGTGCCAAAAGGCACCGCTCTATGAGAATCGTGTATGACACACGGTGAGCATCTGGCGGAGAGATAGGGATTTGAACCCTAGATACGGCTCGACACCGTATACACGATTTCCAATCGTGCGCCTTCGACCACTCGGCCAT
The DNA here is from genome assembly GCA_900313875.1 of uncultured Actinomycetes bacterium. Classification (GTDB taxonomy): domain Bacteria; phylum Actinomycetota; class Coriobacteriia; order Coriobacteriales; family RUG844; genus RUG844. Next base: position 5,810 of record OMSY01000166.1, on the reverse strand, counting down.
CTCTCCGTATTCAGCTGGCGCCTGCCCGAAACAGCAGAAACGCACGTGTGAGTATACCGCATTTGCCGCAGATTGAAAGCACAAACCCGCGGATGCATGAACTTGGTGCCGAACGACCGATGCCAAAGGTCGCCACAGGCCCCCGGATGTCGGAATCGCTATCTCGACGGCGCCGGCTTCCGGGAAGCGGTATCCCTACGACCGCTCCTGTTCCTTCTTGAGCGCGAGCAGGCGTGCGTTCTCCTTGCGGCGCGCAACAGAATCGAGCGTGCGCTTGCGGAGCCGCAGCGTCTTCGGCGTGACCTCGACGAGCTCGTCGTCCTCGATGTACTCGAGCGCCTCCTCGAGCGTGAAGGTGACGGGCGGTGTGAGCTGGATCGCCTTGTCCGAACCTGCAGCACGTTGGTTGCCGAGCTGCTTGGTGCGCGCCACGTTGACCACCATGTCGCTGTCCTTGGCACTCTCGCCCACGATCATGCCCTCGTAGCAATCCTCGCCGGGACCTATGAACAGACGTCCCCGCTGCTGCAGCGTGTCGAGTGCGTAAGCCACGGACTTCTCCGTGGTCTTGGAGATCATGGACCCGTTGACACGACCCTTGAACTCTCCCCTGAACGGCCCGTACTCGGAGAAATGATGGAACTGCACCGCTTCGCCACGGCTGATGTTGAGGAGCTTGGTACGCAAGCCCATGATGCCCCGCGTGGGGATCTTGAACGACAGGTGGGTGTGGTCCCCGCGCTGCACCATGTCCGCCATCTCACCGCCATGGGACCCGAGCACCTCGATGACCTTGCCGGCGTATTCACTCGGCACCTCGACGGTGTACTCCTCGATCGGCTCGAGGCGCTGGCCCGTCACTTCATCGGTCTTGTAGAGGACACGGGGACGACCGACCTGGAACTCGAAACCCTCACGGCGCATGGTCTCCATGAGAACGGACAGATGCAACACGCCGCGACCCGCGACCTCGACACCGCTCCTGTCAGGCAGCTCCTCGATACGCATCGAGATGTTGGCCTGCTTCTCGTGCATCAGGCGCTCCTTGATCTGACGCGCGTTGACGAACTCGCCATCGCGCCCCACGAGCGGGCTCGTGGAGGCGGCGAACACGACGGCCATGGTCGGCTCCTCGACCTCGATGGGCTCGAGCTGGACCGGGTTCTCGGGAGAGGTGAACGTATCGCCTATGTCGCAATCATCCACACCGACGACCGCGACGATATCGCCGGCAGGAGCCTCATCGCGCTCCTCGCGGCCAAGCTGTTCGAACGTGTAGAGGATCTTGACCTGAGCATCCTTGTGAGTGCCGTCGTTCTTGATGACGAGGATCCTGTCACCCTTGTGCAGGCTACCGGAATACAGGCGCCCTATGCCGATGCGTCCGACGAAGTTCGAATGGTCGACGGTGCAGACCTGCATCGACATGGGAGCATCGGGGTCGGCCTCGGGCGCCGGGATGTTCTCGAGGATGGAATCGAGCAGTGGAAGCATGTTCATGTTCCCGTCATCGACCTCATAGCGCGCATAGCGGTTGACCGCGGAAGCATAGATCACGGGAAAGTCGAGCTGCTCGTCGCTCGCATCGAGTTCGACCATGAGGTCGAAGACCTCGTCAAGGACCTCGTCGGGGCGTGCTCCGTCACGGTCGATCTTGTTGATGACCACCATGATCCTCAGACCGAGCCTCAGGGCGTGGCGCAGCACGAAGCGCGTCTGGGGCATCGGCCCCTCGAACGCGTCGACGATGAGCAGTGCGCCATCAGCCATCTTGAGGACACGCTCCACCTCGCCACCGAAATCAGCATGGCCGGGCGTGTCGATGACATTGATCTTGACGTCCTTGTAGGTGATGGACACGTTCTTCGCGAGGATGGTGATGCCACGCTCCCGCTCCTGGTCATTGGAATCGAGCACGCGCTCGGCGACGTTCTGGTTCTCCCGGAACACACCCGCTTCGCGCAGCAGGCCATCGACGAGCGTGGTCTTGCCGTGGTCGACATGTGCGATGAGGGCGATGTTCCTCAGATTCTCCTGACGCATGTGCAAACACCTTGTCTTCCCTGCAGTGATGGAGTCGTGGGTCCCGGCGGTCGAACCGCATGCTGCCGCCCGCATCGCGAGCAGAAGAGCAAATCAGGCCAAAGCAAGATATTACCCGTTGTGCCTGTCGGCGCAAGCCTAGAGAAGCAGGGGTTCCTCACCTGCCGCAAGCGGCTCGGATACCGCCAGGTCATCTGGTGTGTCCCCGCGCCGATAGGCAACATAGGCAGAGAAGGCGGTGGACATTCCCCGTTCACCGAACTCGACGAGCAGCGCATCCTGCGGCACCCCGTCCTCGCCGGTGCTCACGAACCCGTCATAGGCGATGGCGTAGGCGATGATCTCATCAGCCTGCTCGCGGATGGTGCCACGCGCCGCTTCCAGGGCCGCGTCAGGGCCGTCCTCGTCGAAGGAGAGGAAGGTGATGTCCTCGTCCGAACGCGCGAAGACGATGGTGGGAGCCAGGCTCCCACCATCTGCGATCACATCGAGGCAGAACCCGATGAGCTCGCAGGTCATGTCATCGAGCAAGGTGCTGATAGGTGTGGGATCCGTAGTGTTCATGTGTCCCTCCTATCGGGAAACCGACCCGTTCTCCTTGAGCATCTTCTTGTTCCGGTACATCTCCGCATCGGCCCGGTCGAAGACAGCGCGCACGTTGGCATCCTGCCCGGGAACGAAACCCGCGACACCCCCCGCGACAACGACATCGCCGCTTGCGATGTTGCCCAACGACCGTTCGTTCAGCGCCTTCATGATCTCCGAGCGGTTGTGATAGTCCTTGCCCGTCATGATCACGACGAACTCATCGCCGCCGACACGGAAGACCGGGCTGTGCTGGAACAGCTCGCAGACCATGGAACATGCCGAACGGATGTATTCGTCACCAGCCTTGTGGCCGAAGGTATCGTTGACGTGCTTCAGGCCGTTCACGTCGCATACCGCGATGGCGAAGTCCTCGACTTCCCCCGCCTCGATCTGGGCGTCGAGGGCGTTCTCGTTTTCGGTATACGCATACTTGCTCTTCACCCCCGTGAGCGGGTCCCTGTTCACGGCGCTCCGCGCATGACCGAGCTTCTCCTCGCTCTCCTGGGCGCGCTTGCTGATGTACGAGAAGTTCCACAGCAAACTCGCCAGTGAGAAGATGAACAGGCCCACGATGACCAACATGGTCTTGATGTTGGAGGCCTTGAGCGCGGCCATCTGCTGGGTGATGAACGAATCATCGGCCACGCCAGATGCCGAGGCCCCCGCAGCAAGATAATAGCTGTGAATCTGTGCCATGGTCGTCTCGTTCTCCGTCATGATGGATTGGCTCATCCAGATGAAGGCCACGAAAAGGACGAGCGACAACAGCGCGATCCACACGATGACCGATTGCCCGAAACGCCTGCTGGCGTCCTTGCTCAGGATTCGACGGAAGAACACGAACCCCAGGATTCCCCAGACCACGAACAGGAAATACGATTCCCTTTCAAGGGAGCCCCGCATGAACAGGCTGGGAAGCAGCAGATACGCCCCGAAAGCGACCATGAGGATGATGCCGACCATCCCCGTCACCTTCTCCACGCTGTCCTCGCGCGCCCCGGCCAGCTTCAAGGTGGAGGCGGAGACGAACCCGTAGATGATGGTGGCACCGATGGTGGTGACATCGACGATCCAGCCGATGGCAGTCCTTCCCAGGAAGGGAATCGCCAGGGAGAACAGGGCGATGAGCGCGATGGCAGCCGCGGGGATATGCCGTTCGTTCAGTCTGGCGAAACGCTCGGGAATCACAGCATCCCTGCTCAACGCGAAGAGCAACCGGCTCAGAGCGAGGATGTTGCCGATCAGGCTCGTGATGATGAGTGCAAGCAACACGCACATGAGCAGGCCAACGCCGAAGTTCCCCAGATAACAATATGCTGCGTAGAAAGCGGGAAGCCCCTTGATGCCATCGAGGTTCGAGATGTCGCGGATATACTCGAGCCAGGTGCTGTATTCCGCTGGAAAGGCGGAAGCCGACAGCAACAGGACGAAGATGTACAGGGCCATCGTCGTGAGCACCGAGATCACGAGGATGCGGAAGACCCTGCTCCGGGGGAACGTGTACTCCTCGGACGCATGCGAGATGTTCTCGAACCCGATGAACGCCCACGGCGAGATGCAGGCGATGCGCAGAACCTGTGAAAGGGCATGCTTGTCAGGAACGAACCCAGGGTCGAAGAGGTGCGTCGCCTTGCCCCACCCGAGCATCGAGGCGACGAAGCAGACCGTGATCCCGACGGAGAACAGGAGCACCAGTCCGATCAGGATGTTGATCGTGGCCTTCCGACGCCTCATGCACAACAGCGCGATGAGCACGATCGCCGCCATCGAGAGCAGCGCCTCCCCGAGGTACACCTCATAACCGAAGACCGTATAGCTGAACCCGAACTGGAACAGGTCACCCAGGAAATACCGGGCGAACAGGGGAAGCGAGGAGACGTTCGCCCAGAACATGGCGACGTAGGTCAAGCCGAGGAACCACGCCATGAGGAACCCGTGGTCATAGCCGAAGGTCTCCTTGGCATATGCATAGGCACCACCCGCACTCGGGAAGCAGTTGATCATATAGTGGTAGTTCCTGCTGATGATGAGCATGACGATGGCGCCGACGAGCATGCCAAGCAGGCTTCCCCATGGCCCCGCCTGCAGCAGATACGTGTTGCTGGTGACCACGAGGGACCCCCAGCCGATGCTCGTACCAAGCGCCATGGCCCATGCACCCAAAGGAGAAACATAGGGTTTCAACGAATTGTCGTGCATCTCCGAATCCATCTTCGTCCCGTCTCACAACCAGCCGCAAGCCGATACCGTGGTCCGACCTGCATCATGCCCCCACCCGCACTGATTGCCATTCTAGCGTGTAACGCTACGGAACAGAACACAATTGCGAGGCAAAGACATGCTGGCAGCCGTGACGCCGGTCTTCTCTGGATTCCTCATGTGCACTTGCGAGAACAGAAGCCTGACAAAAGGATTATCTGGTCTTGTTGTGTTAGGATTTACCATCATGCGGGTGTCGCCAAGTGGTAAGGCACGAGCTTCCCAAGCTCGCATTCGCGGGTTCGAGTCCCGTCACCCGCTCCAGGGCGAAACAGAGCGGTCTTCGGCAACGGAGGCCGCTTTCCGGTTTTCGAGGCTGCATCTCCCTTCTCGCGGGAACCTGTCTTCCAAGGGACGGACTCAGTGGTTTTCAGGATGCAGGCCCGGATACAGGCGTATCATCAGGGTTGAGGCACAGGCCGGTTGCCGACTAGCGAGCAGGTGGGAGATGCGGCTATGGACTATAGGCGTTTCAACGATGTCTGCTATATCAGGATGGATCGTGGTGATGAGATCGTCGCCACGATTCTGGAGGTCTGCAAGAGCGAGAACATCCGCTCTGCAACGTTCTCGGGAATCGGCGGATGCGGGGATGCCGAGATCGGGGTGCTCGATGATGTGACGGGGGCTTTCGAGACCAGACGCTTCGAGGGCCTGCTCGAACTCGTCTCGATCATGGGCAATGTCATCTGCGATGACGAGGACGGGCTGCACCTCCATGCGCACGCACTGTTCTCATATCATGAGGACGGCGAACCCCGCACGGCTTCCGGTCATTTGAAATCCTCGACGGTACGCTATACAGCCGAAGTCGAGTTGCGCCCCGTCATCGGAGGGGTCATCGGGAGACGTCTCAGCCCCGAGACGGGTACGGGCTTCTGGGAATTCTGACGTCCCAACGCAAAGAAGGGGCCGGGAAT
>OMSY01000088.1 GCA_900313875.1 uncultured Actinomycetes bacterium | reverse complement strand
CTCGGCGAACTCGCGGTCGTTGATATGCAAGTCGAGCTCCTCGAGCTTGACACGCGAGGGATCGATGTTCCCGCGCAATGCGTCGAAAAGCGCCTTGTCCTCGTCCGGACCCCAGAACGCCTCACCCTCGGCATCGATCATCGAGACACCCTTGAGCGGGATGAGGAACGTGCAGGGCGCCGTCGACTTGTTCACCTTGCTCGCAAGCATCTCACCGAGCTGCCTGTTCTCCTCCACGGTGGTGCGCATCAGGGTGACGGTGGGGTTGTGCTGGTAGAGGTTGCGGTCCCTGAACTGCTCGGGCACCGTCTCGGGAGGACCGAAGTTCACCATGTCATCCGCGCCCACGGACACGACCGCGGGGATGCCTGCAAGTGCGGCCGCCTCGCAACGGTCGGGACCGGCCGCCAGGACGCCACCGACGATCTCGTCGCACCATTCGGTAGTGGTCAGGTCGAGCACGCCCTTGACGAACCCACCGCGCACGAGGTTCTCCATGCACTTGCCACCCGTGCCGGTCGCATGGAAGACCAGCACCTCGTAACCACGTTCCTCGAGGTATTTCTGAGCCATCTGGATGCACGGTGTCGTCACGCCGAACATCGTGGCTGCGACCAGCGGCCTCGCATCCTTGTGCTCGGGGTGCTCGTGGCTGAGCATGCCCGCCATCGCCGCGACGGCGTTGTTGTAGATGATGGCTGAGAAGCTGTTGATGCCGGCGACGTCCACGATCGAGGGCATCATGATGATGTCCGAGGCGCCGACGTAGGGTGAGGTGTCACCCGATGCCATGGTGGAGACCATGATCTTCGGCACGCCGATCGGAAGCGCCCGCATGCCTGCGGTCGCGATGGCGGTGCCACCCGAACCACCCATCGAGATGACGCCATCGAAACGTCCCTCCTCGTACAGACGCGGCAGCAACGCGATCATGCCGTTGGTCATCGTCTCGGTGGCGAGGGCGCGGTCACGACGTTCCGCCACGACCGACAGGTCGATGTCGATAGCCTGTGCAACCTCCGTGTTCTGGATGGAGGGAATGAAGACGGGGTCGAAGACACCGCAGTGTATGGTGAGGGTTTCGAATCCCAGGTCTTCGAAACGTTGCTTCAGGTAGGCGAATTCCTCGCCCTTGGTGTCGAATGTGCCGACGATCGCTACTGTTTTCACGGCAACTCCTTGTCATGGGTCTTGGGAACATGACACGGCACCCATCGAGGGGGAACCGTGCCTCTCCCTGCAATGATACCCTCCGTCGACGTGATTGGAACGGATTCCAGCCGATTTCCTCTCCCTTATACGAGATTCCGCAGCAGCCTGTCGAGGATGTCCCGACAGGCTGCTGTCCAGCATGCACATCCGTTTCCATATGCCTAGCTCAGAAGCCGCCTATCTCACGACAATCCTTCGAGAACCTCCCGGTAGAAACCATAGCCCCCGGTGAGATTGTAGCAGTCGAACCCATGGGCCATGAGGATGCGGCAGGCGATGTACCCGCGCAGGCCGACCTGGCAGTTGACGTAGACCGGTTTCGAGGCATCGAGCTCATCGAGCCGCCCGCGCAGACTGTCGAGGGGGATGTTGACCGTGCCATCGTAATGACCACGCGCATACTCGCCCTCGGTGCGCGTATCCAACAAGGTGATGCTTCCATCGCGCGGCAAGCCTGCGACATCATCCCAGTGGAACTGCTTCACGCGGCCCGCACGCAGGTTCTCGATGATGAACCCCGCCATGTTGACAGGCGACTTCGCGGAGGAGAACGGCGGTGCGTACGCGAGGTCGAGGTCCTCGAGGTCCGCTGCCGTCATACCTGCGGTGATGGCGGTCGCGAACACGTCGACCTGCTTGGCGACCTCCTCCTTGCCAAGTGCCTGGGCACCGATGATGCGCCCTGTCGCCGGCTCGAACAGCACCTTCATCGTGATGCTCGAGGAACCGGGATAGTAGGTCGCATGCGATGCCGGCCGCAGGACCACGCTGTCGAAATCGATCCCCGCCGCCTTGGCCCCGGAGCTGTTGAGCCCGGTCGCCGCAGCGGTCAGGTCGAAGACCTTCACGATCGAGGAACCCAACGAACCCGTGTAGACATCATCGATACCGCAGATGTTGTTCGCCGCGATGCGCCCCTGCTTGTTGGCCGGCCCGGCAAGGGGGATGAGAGCCTTCTGGCCGGAGACGCTGTTCACGATCTCCACGGCATCGCCGACCGCATAGATGTCGGGGGCGGAGGTGCGCATATGGTCGTCGACGACGACCGCGCCCTTGCGGCCGAGCTCGATGCCGGCCTCCTTGGCGAGCACGGTGTCCGGCGTGGTCCCGAGACCGATGAAGACCAGGTCCGCCTCGAGGACTCCCCCTTCCTCGGTGATGACCCGCATCCCCTCCCCCTCCCCGGGACGCTCGTAGCCCACGACCGGGGTGCCGAGGCGCAGGTCCACGCCAGCAGCCCGCAGCTTGTTGTGGATGAGGCTCGCCATGTCACGGTCGAGCGGCCGCAGCACCTGGTCGCTGCGCTGCAGCAGGGTGACCGCGATGCCTGCCTCCACGAGGTTCTCGGCCACCTCGAGACCGATGAAACCCCCGCCCACGACGATGGCGGTCCGGGGGTTGCGAGCCTCGATGAGCTGGCGGATGCGGAAAGTGTCCTCCACCGTCCTCATCGTGAGGATACGCTCGTCATCCGCACCAGGCATATCGGGACGCGTCGCCCGTGCACCGGGCGCGTACACGAGCGCATCGTAGTCCTCGGTGTACTCGCTGCCATCCTCGAGCCGACGGACCGTGACCGTCTTCGCGTCGGGGTCGATGGCAACCGCCTCGTTCCTCACACGCACATCGATGTTGAACCGTTCCTTGAAGCTTGCAGGGGTCTGCAGGGTGAGCTTCCCCTCGTCGGCGATGACTCCGCTCAGGAAATAAGGCAACCCGCAGTTGGCATAGGAGACATATCCGGTGCGTTCGAGGATGATGATCTCCGCGCTCTCGTCAAGCCTGCGCAACCGCGCGGCTGCCGTCGCGCCACCAGCAACCCCTCCGATGATGATGACCTTCATGGCACATCCTCCTCTCCGAGCGCTGCTCGATAGATGGTGTCTTCCATGGTACCCGATTGCCCTGGGAAAACCACCAACTGCACCACACGGGATGGTTCCCATCCCGCTTCAGGTCATGCCCCCTGCAGCAGCTCTAGATGTCGCGATGCCAGAGGTCCTCGTAGGTCTCCCTGCGCGTGACGACCCGCGCCTTGCCATCGCGCACGAACACGATGGCGGGACGCGGCTGACCGTTGTACGTCGATGACATCGTGTAGCAATAGGCACCGGTGCCGAACACGCAGACGATGTCGTCGAGTTCGGGATGCTGCAGCGAGCCATCGAGCACGACGGCGTCCCCGCTCTCGCAGTGCTTGCCGCAGAGCGTGACGATCTCGGTACGCGGCTGGTCGGCCTTGTTGGCGATGACCGCCTCGTAGTCGGCGTTGTAGAGCGCCGTGCGGATGTTGTCGGACATGCCGCCATCGATGGCGACGTACTTGCGGATGTTGGGGAGCGTCTTGAGGATGCCGACGGTGTAGAGCGTCACACCTGCCGTGGCGACCAGGCTGCGACCCGGCTCGACGAGGATACGCGGCTCGGCGACCCCGTACTCGGCACAGTAGTCGCGGACCGCGTCGATGGTGCAGGCGGCGAACTCGTCGATGCTCGAGGGGCGGTCTTCCGCCGTATAGGCGATGCCGAGCCCTCCACCGAGGTCGAGCTCGGTCGTCACGAGGCCGTACTCGTCCCTCACACGCCTGATGAAGTCGATCATGACCTGGGCCGCCTCGCGGAACGAATGCAACGCGAAGATCTGGGAGCCGATATGGCAATGGAACCCGGTCAGCTTCACGTTGGGCGCGGCCATGGCATCCTTCACGCAACGGAACGCGAAATCATCGAGCATGGTGAAACCGAACTTGGAGTCCTCGCACCCCGTACGGATGTACTCGTGCGTGTCCGCCTCCACACCGGGGGTGATGCGCATGAGGACAGGCTGCACGACTCCGAGCTCACCGGCGATACGGGAGACCCGGTCGAGCTCGATGCGACTGTCGACGACGATATGCCCCACGCCGGCACCGATGGCCTCGCGCAGCTCACGGGGGGTCTTGTTGTTGCCATGCAGGAACACGCGCTCCATCGGGAACCCGACTGCACGCGCGCAGGCAAGCTCCCCACCACCGGACGCGTCGAGGCACATGCCCTCCTCGGCGGCCATGCGCAGGATCTCCTTGTTCATGAACGCCTTGCCCGCATACAGCACATCGGAGTTGGCATAACGGCTCTTGAAGCTCGTGAGGTACTCCCTCATGCGGGCATGCAGGTCCGCCTCGTCGAAGACGTAGAGCGCCGTGCCCTG
>OMSY01000051.1 GCA_900313875.1 uncultured Actinomycetes bacterium | reverse complement strand
TGTTCCATCTGTTAGCCAAGAAGAACTTATGTCATACTCATCGAAGGGGGAGGCGGTTGCGGACCGCCCCTCCTTTCGACGATGGCTCTTGGAAAGGGGTTTCCATGAAGGCACATAGGTTCTTCGCATGGGCGTGCGTGGCGTGTTTCCTCGCGACGATGGTCACTGGCTACAAGAAGGCCTGATCCCTACAGGCCCTTTCCCAGGTCATATGCGGCGGCAAGATGCTTGCTCCTGGCCGTCATGGATGTCGTCCCGCAACCTCTTCCGATGACCATGCCCTGGTCCTGGAAGTCAAGGTACCTGCAGAGCTGTTGGTAATATGAGCGGATGCAGGCATACGAGGCATCCGTGCTGTCCCAGCCGGCCACGATGAAGACGGTCTTCTTCCTCATCATGGTCAGCTCGCCGTTGAAGCTGTAGAAACGGTCGATGACGCATTTGAGCTGTGTCGACACGCTGAAATAGTAGAGCGGGGTGACGAACGCGAGCAGGTCGGCTTGCCGTATCCTGTCCTTGAGCTGCGTCATGTCGTCATCGAACGTGCAAGGTCCGGCCGTGCCGCAGACATCGCAACCGATGCAGGGGTGCAGGTCGGCCTTGGCGGCGTCGAAGACCTCGACCTCGTGCCCCGCTTCCTCCGCGCCGCGGATGAACTCCCCTGCCAGCATGTTCGACGAGCCGTGTTCGTGCGGGCTTCCCCCGATGACGAGAATCCTCATGTTCCCTCCTCGATGTCCGGTTCGGACCTGCCTTGGTGCAGGTATCCGACAGCGTATCATGATACACCGAAGTGGTAAACAGCATTCCATGGACGCTTCCCGGCACCATGTCCCATCGACAGGCATGTTGCCTGGTGACACGGAGTATACTGGCTACCGAGGATAACGGTGCCGGGTCGGCGCTGGATTCGAGTGCGGCGTCGCATGTGCACATCGGTCGCTCATCGGATCCGACAGGAGCGCGAGGGGAGGGTGAAGCGTGAAGACGCTGCGCATCGCCACGCAGGTGTTTCTGCGTGATGTCAGACGCCTGCTCGGGAACCCCATCGCGCTCATCGTCATCCTCGGTGTCATCGTGCTCCCGGGATTGTATGCCTGGTATAACATCATCGCCAACTGGGACCCGTATTCCCATACCGCGGGCATCCGTGTCGCGGTGGTGAACAACGACAAGGGGGTGCATGACGACACCGTCGGCGACCTGAACGTGGGTAGCCGGCTGGTCGAAGAGCTCGAGGCGAACGATGCGTTCGGATGGGATTTCGTCGATGAGGACCAGGCTTTGGAGGGCGTCCGGTCCAGCACGTATTATGCGGCACTCGTCATCCCCGATGATTTCAGCTCGGGTTTCGTGAGCGTGCTCCATGGTGACCCGAGGTCACCGACCATCTCCTACTACGTCAACGAGAAGAGGAGCGCGGTGGCGGTCAAGGTGACCGATACCGGGGCGAACGCCATCGAACAGCAGATCGACCAGCAGTTCGTGCAGGTGGTGAGCAAGACGGTCGTCGATTCCCTTCAGCAGACGGTCGGCGAGATGCAGTCCGATGTCGATTCGACCACCTCGCAGGCACAGGGACGCCTGCATCAGGCGGCCGACGAGGTCGGGAACGTGCGCACGATACTCGACCAGCTCTCGTCATCCATGGAAGGCTGGCGTCAGGCGGTGTCCGATGCGCAGGGGCTTCTCTCCGAACTGCAAGGCGAGGCGCCGCAGGTGCAATCCGCCCTCGACCAGAGCTCCGGGCTCATCGATGACATCGACACCGCCTCCTCGGGCTTCGGTCAGTCGCTCGGGTCGGCGCTCGTCCACGACAGCATCCTGCTCGGCACCGCCTCGGCGCAGGCAAGCTCCAAGATAGGCCTCGTCACAGCCGACCTCCTCAAGGTGCAGGGTGATGTGGATGCGATGACGGCCAAGCTGCAGTCCGTCATCGACCGCAACGAGGAGGTCATCGATGTGCTCCGTGACCTCGAGGCGATGGCGCCTTCTCCCCAGTTGGAGGAGGCCATAGAACGTCTTCAGGGCTTCAACGACGAGCTCCAGGAGCGGGTGAACGCATTGCAGCAGGTCAGCGATGCCATCACCTCCGCGGTGCAGGAGGCCAATGCCGGGGTCGAGGGCATCAACGAGGCGGTCCAGGGTGCCTCGTCGCAGATGCTCGAGGCAGGTAACGCGATCACCTCGGATATCACCCCGCATCTCTCGTCGGGGCTTGGTGCGCTTTCCCGGTCGTTCGGTGCGCTCTCCGAGGCGGTATCGGGGCTTTCGGCACAGCTCGACGAGGCAAGCGGTGTCCTTGCCGAGCTCGATGGCGTGCTGGTCCAGACCGAGGGGTTCCTCAGCGCCACGGGGGATTCGGTGCAGGGGATCCAGGAGAGTCTCCGTACGGCGACGACGGACCTGAGCGCCCTTTCCTCCTCCGTCGAGCTCAGGAAGCTCGCCGACACGCTCGGCAGCGGTGATGCGGTCGGAAGCTTCATGTCGACACCGATCAGGATAGACACGCAGACGGTCTACCCGGTCGAGAACTATGGCTCCGCCGTCTCGCCGTTCTACACCAACCTTGCGCTCTGGGTCGGCTGTTTCGTGCTCATCGCCATCATCAAGCTCGAGGTGGACCGCGCCGACGATGGCCCCCTTGCCTCGATCACCGCGAGCGAGGCCTATCTCGGGCGGTGGATGCTGTTCGTGCTCCTCGCGATCGCCCAGGCGTTCATGATCTGCGGGGTGGACCTGCTTCTCGGCATCCAATGCGAGCATCCGGTCAGGTTCCTGTTGGTGGGCGTCGTCATCTCCTTCACGTTCATGAACATCGTCTACATGCTCGCCCTCACGTTCAAGCACATCGGCAAGGCGCTCGGCATCATCTACCTCATCGTGCAGATCCCCGGGGCATCGGGCATGTACCCGGTGGAGATGATGCCCCGCTTCTTCCAGGTGCTCCATCCCCTCATGCCCTTCACGTATGGCATCCATGCGATGCGCGAGACCATCGCGGGCATGTATGCGCTCTCCTATCTCAAGGATATCGCCATCCTGCTCTTCATCTTCGTGCCCATCACGTTGCTCGTGGGCCTTGTGGCCCGACCATATCTGCTCAACCTCAACCTGCTCTTCGACCGGAAACTGCATGAGACCGGCTTCATGGTCTGCGAGGAGAACGGTCTCGAGCTGCCCCGTTACCGGTTGCGGCGCGCGCTCTCGACCCTCATCTCCACCGATGCCTACCGTGATACCCTCATCGAGCATTCCCAGCGGTTCGACCGCAAGTATCGGACGGTCACCAAGGTGGGACCGCTCCTGGTGGCGCTCCCGCCCCTGCTGTTGATCACGGTCTTCTCCATCATGGCGACCAGCCCCGAGCGCAAGGTCCTGCTGATCACCGCGTTGGCTGGCAGCATCGTCCTCATCGATGGTGCCCTCATCATCATCGAGTACGTGCACGAGACCTATCTCCGGCGCATCGGCATCGCGGTGAGCGGAGGAGGGGAGTCCCCGACGGAGGGTCTCTTCCCGGACGATCCCGCGCTTGCGGATGACTTGGACACCCGGGGTTCCCATGAGGATGGGCCATGGCCGGTCGACAATGGACACGGCGCCGATGAGGGAACGGCCGCCGATGACCTCGATGCCGGTGACGACGGCACGGAGCCCCCGGCCTGCGACCCTGCTGCGGATGGGGGTGCGGACGATTGAGGAACATCTGGCGCATCTTCAAGGATGACATCACCTATGGTGTGAGCAACATCATCAGCATCATCATGCTCATGGGTCTCGCACTCATCCCCGCGCTGTATGCGTGGTACAACATCGCCGGGAGCTGGGACCCCTATGGCAACACCGGTGGGCTCAAGGTCGCCGTGGCGAACAACGACGCGGGCTACCGGAGCGACCTCGTCACGGTGCCCGTCAACCTGGGTGATTCCGTGGTGTCCACCCTGCATTCGAACGATTCGTTCGACTGGGTGTTCGTCGATGAGTCGGAGGCGGTCGATGGGGTCCATTCGGGGAGGTATTACGCTTCCATCGTGATCCCCGAGGACTTCAGCGCGAAGATGATGACCATCGTCTCGCCGGACGAGACACAGCAGGCGACCATCATCTACTACACCAATGAGAAGGAGAACCCCATCGCGCCGCGTATCACCGAGAAAGGCGCATCCTCGGTGCAGGAGGGCGTGAGCTCGCAGTTCACGCAGACCGTCGACGAGGTGGTCCTGGGCCTTGCGTCCGACATCGCCGATTATGCGCAGAGCGACAAGGTGAATGACTACATCGCGCTCATGGGGAACCGTCTCGACGCGGCCTCCGGTGACCTGCGCGAGGTGTCTGCACGCGTGCGCGCCCTCTCCGACCTCATGGCATCGGTCGCAAAGCTCTCCGAAGCATCCGTATCCGCCCTCGGGGGCACGAGCGTGCAGGGGAGGGCCCTTGCCGATGCCGCCACGGATGCCCGTGGGGAGTTCGACAGCGCGTTCTCTGCGTTCGGTTCGGTCAGCTCGTCGATCTCCTCGGTGCTCGAGCAGGCCGAAACCGGGTTCGATGAGCTTTCCCAGAAGGCGGATGCGGCGTTTGCCTTGGTGGAACAGCAGGAGGGTGCCGCTTCCGACCAGCTGCGGACCCTTTCCGGCCAGGTCTCCGACCTCGCTGCCGCATATCAGCACCTGCGGGACATCGTCGCCGCCATCCCCGGTGCGGAGACGCTCGTCAAGTCCCTCGACCGGTCCATCGCCAACCTGCAGGACCTCGCGGGGAACCTCGAGCAGGCGGCATCCGATGCGGATGCGGGGATGGGCGAGGCCGAGCAGATGCGCGCGGATGTCAAGGACCTCATCGCCGATGCACGGTCGTCGCTCGAGGATGTGAGGTCGGATTACGAGAACGAGCTCAAGGGCAGGATAGAGAGCCTCGGGGGAACGCTCGATGAGATCGCTGCCGCTTCGGGCTCGATATCGGACAGCGTTGACACGACCCTCGCCGACCTGGCTTCGGCGGCAGGTTCCCTTACCGATCAGGTAAATGCTCAGCGGGATTCGTTCGCACGGGTCGCCGACCGTCTCGACGCAGCCGCAAACGAGATCGACCAGATGCACGGCGACCTGCGCGATGCGCTCACATCGCACGACCTCGACCGTATCAGGCAGATCATCGGCAGTGACCCGAGCTCGCTTGCCGCCTACCTTGTCTCGCCGGTGAAGCTGGACCGGCAGGCCATCTATCCCGTGGCGAACTACGGGTCGAGCATGGCGCCGTATTACACGCTGCTCTCGTTCTGGGTGGGGTCGCTCATCCTCGTGGCGATGACGAAGGTGCAGATACCGCGGGAACGGCTCGAGGAGCTTGGGGAGGTCAGGCTCTATCAGCAATACCTCGGCCGCTATCTCATCTATGCGCTGTTGGGCCTTGCGCAGAGCACCCTCATCTGCCTCGGCGACCTGTTCTTCCTCGATATCCAGTGCCTGCATCCGATGCTGTTCCTCGTCACGGGATGGGTGGTGTGCCTGGTCTTCAACTTCATCATCTACACGCTCTCGGTCTCGTTCGGCGATGTCGGCAAGGCGATCGGGGTCATCCTCCTCGTCATGCAGGTCGCAGGCTCGGGGGGCACCTTCCCGATCGAGATGTTCGGGAGGTTCTTCCAGGTGATCTATCCCTTCCTCCCGTTCACACCGGGCATGCATGCGTTCCAGGCATGCATCGCCGGCATCAACGGCTCGGAGTGGGCCGTCTCCATCGGGCAGGTCCTGCTCTGGGTGCTTCCGGCCCTGCTTCTCGGACTGGTGCTGCGCCGTCCCATCATCCGGATGAACGTCTGGTTCGAGGAGAAGCTCGAGGAGACCAAGCTGATGTGAGCGCCCGTGGGGTGGGGTGCCATCCGGTCGACATCCGCGTCGATCGTCTTCACGTGCTCATGGTTTGCATTTCCCGCAGGGCTGATAGCCGAGGGCGATCGCCTCCTCGCGCGTGCCGTCGAAGCCCTGCTTGTTGCGTTCCTGCATGTCCGTGACCGCCGGGCAGTCGGGACGATGGAAGCGCATGGAGTTGGTGTTGAGGATGTATGCGTGTTCCTCCGTGTCGACAGGCGGGGGTGCGGCAACCGTGCCATCCGCCCAGCTCTCACCTGTCGCGTAGTCGATGACCACGCCTGGTTGCACGTTGTGGACCCATACGCAGAACTGCAGACCGGTGCCATCGTCCTCGATGCTGCGTGCTTCCATGAGGACGCCGGATGCGACCAGGTCGTTGCCGGAGAACACGGGGGTGACGCGGTAGAGGACGCTGTTGCCCGTCGACAGCACGTAGGCGACGACCTCGTCCTCGAACGGCTGCATCCCCTCGACGTTGAGATAACGCGTCCCCGTGATGAGGTTGCGTTCATCCGCGTTGATCCCGGTCAGCTGGTACCCGATGAGATGGCAGCGGTTGAACAGGTACCTGCCTTCTATGAAGTCATATTTGGCGATGTGCCAACCCGAGGGCCTGACCATGCCGATCTCGCCACGTCTCTCCGTGGGCATGGTCTGCTGGCTCACCAGCGCGGATGCGCTCCCGCAGCGGTCGAGCGCGTCGAGTTCGCTCAGCTCCTGGAACGCGCCGCGTGAGAGGTCCTCTGAGGAGAAGAACGGGATGTTGGCGTTGACGACCTCGTAAGGGGAACCGGAATAGCCGGGAAGGTGTGCGGGGTCCAAGGGACCCGTTGCCGGGGCGTCCGATGAGGGTTGCCCGATGAGCTGGGTGACATGTGACCGTATCACCGGGAAGGCATAGCTTGCCGACATCAGGCATGCCGCCAGCAGCATCACGGTGACGAGGGGGAGGTGTCTCCTGTTGGAACGTCTCTTCATGTCATCAAGGATACCCTGTTCATCATGTGCTGTGCTGTGGGACGTGGCACGCCTTTCCCGGGCGCAGTGTGCCACCATGGGCGTGTGCCAGGATGGCCTTGCGGCATCCAGCTTGCAACATGGCAAAACGAGAACCACCCCAAGCTCGTGCCTGGGGTGGTTCTCCAAACGGGTGGGGAAAGTCTCCCGCCCGTGCGTTCCTGAATCTACTGAAGGGTGATGTTGGCACCCGGAGGGGTGATGGTGCCGCTGAGCTCCTCGAGATCGAACTCGGTCATGACCTTGATCGGGTTCTGGGACTTGAAGACCACGACGACGGGGGAGATGTCCTCGTCTACGCCGTAGTCATCGGCGACGGAGCTGCCAGCGATGTCGAGGACACCGGTGACCGTACCGGCATGTCCATCGGAGAACTGCTCGAGCATGTCGAACATCTCCTGCTTGTTCGCCGCACCCTCATGATAGAAACCAACCACTGCATAGTAACCATCGGTGAGGAACTTCTCGAAATCCTTGTCCTCGATCTTCTTGACCATCACATACCACCTTTCCGATCATCTGTCTGCCTGAAGCTTCTTGCCCGAGGGCATCGGTACCCGACGGGCGGTCCATCTGCTCAATCCGGGTGTTCGGACAATCCGAACCCGGCTACGGATGGCACTATAAGACGCAAGGTGTACGTCACGATCGTTTCCGTGCGTTCGGAAAGGTTTGCGCCTTCGGATATCCGGTCAATGCCCCGATATCGCTGCGTGCGGAGCCGAGCGTTTGGTTTCGGACGGCAAATGGTGCGTGTGGAAACCGTGTGTTGGCATTTGACGACTGGACGCCTGGCGAAAAACACTTGATTTTGCGTGGAAATCGTATTCGACATCGTTGCCTGCAGGTACGGCAGCCCCCGCTCCTTGAAGCCGCCATCATCCCGCGCGTGAGGCTCACCTGGTCATCGGTCCCGGTCATCTCCGAGCGGTGACCCCTCGGAGATGCGGGCCAGATGATAGACATCGGTGCGGCGGTTCGCGAGGGAGGGGAGCTTCGCCCTGACCTCATCCACATAGCCGAGGTCGATGTCCGCGAAGATGATCTCGGGTCCATCCCCGGCCTCCGCCAGCACCTGACCCCAGGGGTCGATGATCAGGCTGTGTCCGTGCGCCTTGAATCGCGGCTTGTCACCGCACTGGTCGGTGGCGACGATGTAACAGCCGTTCTCGATCGCACGGGCACGCAGCAGCGGTTCCCAATGCGCCTGTCCGGTCGGGTCGGTGAAGTTCGCGGGAACGAAGATCACCTGTGCGCCTGCGAGGGCAAGCAGACGGAAGAGCTCACCGAAGCGCAGGTCATAGCAGATGGCGAGTCCCCAGGTACCGAGCGTCGTCTGCACGGTGACGGTGTCGTTGCCCGGGGCGACCTCCTCGGATTCACGGATCTGCGTGCCATCGGCGAGCGTGATGTCGAACATGTGCAGCTTGCGGTACGAGGCGATGACCCGTCCATCCGGTGCGATGACCACCGAGGTGTTGGCCGCGCGGTTGCCGGAACCCACCTGTTCGTACAGGCTGCCGGCATGGATGTGGACCTGATGCTCGCGCGCCTTCTCCGCCATGAGGTGGGTCAGGTACCCGGGCACCGTGTCGATGTCGCTGGGGGCGGGCATGCTGGGGAGCACGTCCATATGCTCGGGGAGGCAGATGACGTCCGCGCCGGCGGCAGCGGCGTCATCGATGCAGCAGAACGCCTCCTCGATGTTCGCTTCCCGGTCCGGACCGCTGTCCATCTGCACGGCGGCGATCCTGAAGGTCTTCCTATCGGATGTCATCGTGTCACCTTTCCCGTCATCGCCATGGCCTCCCATGTCCTGGGACCCGGCTCACGGCTTTCGATGCCTTTGGATAAGGTACCACGTTCCAGGTACGTCAGAACCAGCGGAGCTTCTTGAGCAGGGCGAGGACGGCGAGCAGGATGAGTGCGGTGATGCCGGTGACGGTAGCGAAGCCGTAGACCTTGTCACCGAAGGGGATACCGCCCACGTTCATACCGAAGAGACCGCCTATGACGGTGGGGACGCAGAGCACGAGCGTGATGGCAGCGACCAACATCATCGTGTGGTTGAGGTCATAATCCATCATCAGGCCGAAATGGTCGATGGTGGAGTCGAGGATCTCGGAATACAGGCTCGTGGTCTCGAGCATCTGCGAATTCTCCACGATGACGTCGTCGATGAGGTCGAGCGCGCGTTCGTCCTGGTCGGCAGCGAGCGTGCGACGGAAGCGCTCGAACACCGTCTTGTTGGTCGCGAGCGAGGTCTTGAAGAAGACGAGCGAGGCGTCCAGGGTGTAGAGCTCCTCGAGGTTCCTGCGCGAGGGGTTCTGGTCCACGGCTGCGAGGGCGATCCTACGCTTGTTGAGCGCTCTCAGCATCGAGGCGTAGGCACCTGACGAGGAGATGAGCAGGTCGCTGGTGAAACCGGGGATATCCGTGGTCGGATGAAGGTCCCGTCGCGACTTCAGCCGCGAGATCACCTTGATGCGCAGGACCGAGCAGACCGAGATGACGTTGGTGGGCGTCTGGATGATGCCGAGCGGGATGGTGGTGTACCCGTGCTCCCCGAGCGATTCGTCATGGATGGGCGTGTCGACGATGAACATCGTGTAGCTGTCCTCACGCTCGATACGTGAGATCTCCTCGCGGTCGAGTGGTGCGCGGAGGTCGTCGAGGTCGACCGTGAAGCGTGTCGCGATGTCGGCGAGCTCCTTGACATCCGGGTCGAAGAGGGCGATCCAGCAGCCGGGTTCCTCCTGGCCGAGCTTGAGCAGCGTTCCGTTGTCGTCGGTGCGGAAGTACTCGATCATGGCTGCTCACCTTCCGTTGAATATCAGCGTGTCGCCTTCTGGTCAGGATGGAGGCTCTTCAGGGCCTCGACGGTGTTGGATATCATCTGCCGCGCGACCTGCCGTACGGTGACCATCTCCTGCTGGGAGACCCCCTGGAACATGATGCTCCTGCATCGGTTCTTGATGCCGAGGAACTCGATGGCGACTTGCCTGCCCTGGTCCGTGAGATGCACATGATGGACCCGGTGGTCGTCCGGGTCCTCGGTGCGGTACACGAGGCCCCTTTGTGTCAGACGGTCCATGGATTTCGAGATGTGCGCTTTCGAGATGCGCAACGTCCGGACGAGCTCCCTCGCGCAATCCTCCCCGTCGGATTGTGCGAGCAGGGCGAGGATCTGCAGTTCGACGAACCGGAGGTCATGCCTCTTGAGCAGGGGGTCGGCGTATGTCTCATAGAGCTTCCTGGCATAGAAGCCCATTGCAAGGGGCTGATTATCCAAGGCGACCATCTTCGTTTCGTTTCGGTTGGTTTACGACACCGCCAGAGGCGGGGAAATAGTTCATAATGAAACCATCCCTGTTGAATTGATACTTTGCTGCAGCTCAATTCTACTGCTGCATCCGTTGTCTGAGAGGGGGACTTCCATGGATTGGGAGAATCTGCTGAGGAACGGGTTCCATCGTATCGACGAGGTTCAGGATATCCTGCATATCGATGATGCGGAGGCCTCGGTGCTCGATTCCGTTTCGCAACGATATCCTATGTTCGTGAACTCATATTATTTCTCGCTCATCGACCCGAACGACCCGGACGACCCCATACGCAAGATGGCGATCCCGACCAGCTGCGAGCTCGAGGCCGCAGGGGATGAGGACACCAGCGGCGAGGCATCCAACACGGTGCTTCCCGGGATGCAGCACAAGTACCGTGAGACCGCCATCATCCTCTCGACCAGCAGATGCTCGATGTACTGCCGGCATTGTTTCCGCAAGCGCATGGTGGGGCTCACCGATGACGAGATCGCCGAGGGACTTCCCGAGATGAGGGAGTATGTCCTGGCGCATCCTGCGATCAGCAACCTGCTCATCTCGGGCGGTGACTCGTTGTTGAACGACAACGATCGCATCGAGGACTATCTTTCGACGTTCTGCGACCTCGACCAGCTCGATTTCATACGGTTCGGGACGCGTGTTCCCGTCGTCCTGCCGCAGAGGATCACGTCCGATGGAGAGCTGCAGGGGATCCTTGCTCGATATGCCAGCCGGAAGCAGCTCTATGTCGTCACGCAGTTCAACCATCCCCACGAGGTCACGTCGGAGGCGGCCGAGGCGGTTCGCTGTCTCATGGGCATGGGCATCGTCGTCAGGAACCAGACCGTCCTGCTCAAGGGTGTGAACGATACCCCCGAGGTGCTCGGGCAGCTCATGCGCGACCTGACCGCGTGTGGCGTCGTGCCCTATTACGTCTTCCAGTGCAGGCCCACACGCGGCGTGCTCGATTACTTCCAGGTGCCGCTTCTGCAGGGGATCGATGTCGTCGACGGTGCCCGCGAGCTGCAGAACGGGCTGGGCAAGTGCTTCCGCTACGTCATGTCCTGTCCGACGGGCAAGATCGAGGTGCTGGGCAAGGCTTCCGATGGACGGATGGTCTTCAAGTACCATCAGGCCAAGAACCTCGAGAACGCGAACCAGCTCTTCACGCAGGAGGTCGAGCCGGGCCAGTGCTGGCTTCCCGACCGTTGATGCGGCCGGCCCGCTCGCTGACATGTGGATGGCGCACCGCCCCCGTCCCGCCGGAACGGGGGCGGTTTCTCCACGTTGCATCGATTGCGGGATTCCTTCCCGCTGGCTGCTCCCGCATGTGCTACAGTGCGTGCAATCCTTCACGTTCCCTATAGCCAGACCAGAGAGGAAGCAGCCATGGGCGTCGCCTTCATTCCCGTGAGAAACGCATCGGACCAGGAGAGGCTCGCGCGCCTTGCCGGGCAGATCTGGCGGGAATACTGGCCCGCGCACATCGGGAAAGCCCAGACCGAGTACATGGTCGAACGGTTCCAGAGCCTGGAGGCCATCAAGCGCGATATGTCCGAGAACGGTTACGAGTACTGGTTCATCGTCGCGGACGAGGACGAGATGGACGACGGGCAGGTGGCGCGGGCGCAGTGGGGGAGGATCGTCGGGTTCACCGGCGGGCATGACGAGCCGCAGAGCAACCGGTTCTTCGTCTCGAAGATCTACCTGCTTGCGGAGGCGCGCGGGCATCACTATGCGACGCGCACCATCGGATTCTACTCCGCACTGTGCCATGCGCGTGGCTTCAGGGCGATGTACCTCACCGTTAACAAACACAACGAGCTGGCCATCCGTGCCTACAGGGGAACGGGGTTCGACGTCATCGACTCCGTCGAGACGGACATCGGCGAAGGCTTCGTCATGGATGATTACATCATGGAGAAGCAGGTGCGACCGGTTGTGGAAGGCTCCTGAGCGTCGGTCGCGTTGCAGATGACACACCCTTTTCCGGGGCCAGCGTGCCGTCTGCAACGCGATGAGGCGTGCCATCGGCATAGAAGGAGAGGTTGCATGCGTATCGTGGTGCTGAACGGAAGCCCCCGCAAAGCGGGCAACACGTTGCGACTCGTGAAGGCCTTCGCCCGTGGGGCTGAGGAAGCGGGGCATGTGGTGGATATCGTTTCCGTCGCCTTGATGGACATCGGCGGCTGCCTCGGTTGTGAATGCTGTCAGATCGAGGGAGCCGGCAGCTGCGTGCAGCATGATGACATGCAGCAGGTCTATGACAGGCTGCAGGATGCCGACATGGTCGTCCTCGCATCGCCGATCTACCATTTCGCGTTGAGCGGGCAGTTGCAGTGCGTCATCAACCGTACGTATGCACTCGGTCGCCTGGGGCATGTTCAGAAGACCGCACTCATCTTGAGCGCCGGTGGTGGGGAGCGGATGTTCGCACCGGCCATGGAGCAGTATCGGTCATTGGTCTGGTGGTGGCATGCCGAGGACCTCGGGGTGTTCACCGTCTCCGGCATGCATCGCAACCACGATCTCGACAACACCCCACAGGAAGCGCTCGATGAGCTCCATGCGTTTGGGCGCGGTTTGAGGTGATGGACGGGGCTGGGACGGAGGATGGACCCAGCTCCGACACCGGAAGTCATCGGGGACATCGTTCGCCTCTTCTGCTAAGCTGCATCCAGCGGAGATGAAAACACGACCCCGTTGGGTAGTCGGGGTGCGGCCCCGTGGCCGTCAGTAACCTGCCTCCTTGGTTGTCCCTTCTCTGCGTGGTGGCTACATGAAGGAGGACTCACCATGCAGGAGATCAGGGTTTCCTCCACCCTGACCGTCTATCACGATGGTCAGTTCTGGGTGGGGATGTTCGAGCGTGTGGAGGACGGGATGTTGTCCGTCTGCCGTGTCGTGTTCGGTGCCGAACCATCGAACGAGCAGCTGCTGCAGTTCGTCGTGTATCGGTTCGCGCGATTGCAGTTCACCGAACCTGTGCATCATGAGACCCCGAAGATGTCGGGGAACCCCAAACGCAGACAGCGTGAGGTATCACGTGAACTCAAGCAGCGTGGACCATCCACCAAGGCGCAGCTGGTCCTGTCAGAACAACGGGAGACCATGGCCAAGGCGCGGAAAGCCGAGACCCGCGAGCGGCGCGACCAGATGAAGCAGGAGCGCTACGAGCAGCGCCGCGAGAAACGCAAGCAGAAGCATCGCGGCAGATAGTGGCTGGGAACGCATGCACGGGTGCGGATGGTGCACCGGTCCCGCCGCAGATGCATACCGGTTCCACTGCGCCGGTTGCACAGCAGAAAGCGCGGACCCGCGTGAGGTCCGCGCTTCGGGGCATCATGGCACGCGAGATGCTCAGCCTTTCCTGTTGCGGCTGCGGGCGATGCCCGCGCCGATGAAGGCTATACCCGCTGCAAGCAAGAGGGCCACGGCCGTGATCGGGAACGTGTCACCGGTCCTGGGAGCCGCTCCGCTCCTGGCAGGCGTGTTCTTCTCCCACTGCGCGTAGAGGGTCATGTCGGAGTCGAGCTCGAGGGAGGCCTTGTCGCTGTATGCGGTGCCCTTGCCGTCCTTGGCGGTGTTCCAGCCAGCGAAGGAGTGACCGGTACGCGTGAACCTGTTGGCCGTGAGCTCGATGGTCGAGCCGGCCTCCGCGGTCAGCTTGTCCATCCTGCCCCTGCCGCCGTTGGCATCGAAGACAAGCGTGTACGTTGCAGGTGCGGGTGTGGCCGTGGGTGTAGGCGAAGGCGTCGGCGTGTCCGTGGGCGAAACCACAGGCGTCGGCGTGTCCGTGGGCGAGACAGGAGGCGTCGGCGTGTCCGTGGGTGTCGGCGAGGTGGCTGGTGTCTCGGTGGGGGCGGGGGAAGCTGTCGGGGAAACCGCGGGCGAGGCAGTCGGGTCTGCGGCGGCCTTGAAGGTGGCCTTGATGGTGACGTCCTGCGCGGGCATGGTGAGGGACTTCGCCTTCGTGATATCGGTCTCGGTGCCGCCCTCTGGCTTGTAGGTGAGCTTCTCCAGCTCGTAGCCCTTGTCAGGTGTGACCTTGACCTTCACCGTGCTACCTGTCTGGCCCTCGGTCGGGACCTCCAGCTTGCCGTTGACAGCTTCCTTGGTGATGGTATGGCTTTCCGCCTTCTGGAAGCTGGCGGTCACGTTGCTCCAGCTGAGCGCGTCCAAGCTCACGGGGTTGACGTCGGTTCTGCCCTCCGTGGAATCAGCGGTATACGTCCAATGCGTGAAGCTGTAGCCTGGCTTCGGCGTGGCGGTGTAGACGTACTTGCCATCGTCTATCGTGAGCGTGGCGGTTCCACCTTCCGCCGGGGTGCATGCCGGCTGGGGGAGCTCGTCATCCGCCAGGGTCGTCCCTGGCCATGCGAGTGCGGCTCCGAGTGCGATGAAAGCGCAGAAGACGAGTACGAGCAAACGTGCTGCAGGGTTGTGCTTGTGCAGGATCTCCACCATCATCCCCTCCTCACGCGGATGGCGTCATGCATCCACATCGGTGTGCGTGTATGGGTAGACACCTGTCATGCCAAGGATACCATGCTTGGGCCGTAGGGGGCCATGGGCCGGGATGTGGGGATGGGGGACCGACCTCTGTCCCGCTGTGGGAAGCTCCTGGAGCAGGGGCACCGTCCCATGCTATCGCGGCGGATGACCGACGGTCCCGACCATCCAGGTCGCTTCCACATCATCAGGCAAACGAAAACAGGTCAGGGTGGATACCCTGACCTGACGCTTGTTGGTAGCCCGTACCGGATTCGAACCGGTGATCTCCGCCTTGAGAGGGCGGTGTCCTAGGCCGCTAGACGAACGGGCCATGCTACCTTGGCTGGGCTGGAAGGAGTCGAACCCTCACTGACAGAACCAGAATCTGCTGTCCTACCATTAGACGACAGCCCAACAGGTGGTGCTATGCGTCCAAACCCGCAACGCGAGTACCTATAATACGGATAACGCGGTATTCCGTCAATGAGAAACCCCAAGGTTTTCGCCTGCGGGGCCGGGAATGGCACAGGCAACCGGGTTGGTGCGGGCGGGGGCAGCGGTGGGACAGCGGGGGCAGCGGGGATTACTCCGTTGCCAGCTCCAGGGCAGCGTCGATGCGGGCGAGGACGTCGGCCCGGTCGAGCAGCTCGATGGACTCGAAGAGCGGGGGAGACACCATGTTGCCGCATACCGCGACACGGATGGGCTGGAAGACCTTGCGCGGCTTGGCGTCGAGCTTCTCGAGCAGTTCGCGGAGAGCGGTCTCGATCTCCTCACAGGTCCATCCGAGCTCCTCGTCGGCAAGCATCTCGCGGGCACCCTCGAGGGCAGCCTTCGCACCCTGCTTCTGGAGCACCTTGGCGACGGACTTCTCATCGAGCTCCACCGCGTCCCCGGAGAACAGGTAGGCCACCATCGCGGGGATCTCGTTGAAATGCTTGATGCGCTCGAACACGAGCGGGCGGACCTTGAGGAACCAGTCCCTCCTCGCGTCGATGTCCTCCTGCGTGCACAGCCCCGCATCGATGAGCTCGGGTGCCATGTGCGCGAGGAACTCCTCGCCATCGAACTCGCGGACGTACTCGCCGTTGAGCCAGTCGAGCTTCTCGAAGTCGAAGATCGCGGGGTTCTTGGAAACGTGCTCGAGCGAGAAGTGCGTGCACATGGTCTCCATGCTGAACTTGGTGGTCTCACCGTCGAGCGACCAGCCGAGCAGCGCGAGGTAGTTGTCGAGCGCCTCGGGCAGGTAGCCCTGCTCGCGGTACTCCTCGACGCCCGTCGCGCCATGGCGCTTGGAGAGCTTCTTGCCGTCGGGTCCCCAGATCATCGAGAGGTGCGCGAACACGGGTACCTCGGCACCGAGCGCCTCGTAGATGAGGATCTGACGCGGGGTGTTGGAGAGGTGGTCATCGCCACGGATGACATGCGTGATGCCCATGTCGATGTCGTCGCAGACCACGGCGAAGTTGTAGGTGGGGGTGCCATCGGTGCGCAGGATGATCATGTCGTCCATGGCGTCGATGGGGAAACGGCACTCACCGCGCACGGCGTCGTTCACGACGATGTCACCATGCTCCAGGGGCACCTTGAGGCGCCAGCAATGGGGTTCGCCCGCATCGATGCGCGCCTGGGCCTCGTCGGCGGGGATGTCGCGGCAGGTGCGGTCGTAGCCGCCGTAGCCGCCCTGCTCGGCCTCGGCCTTCGCACGCTTCTCGGCGATGAGCTCGGCCGAGCAGAAGCAGGGATAGACGGCTCCGGCCGCCTTCATCTTCTCGAACGCCTCCAGGTAGAGGTCCATGCGCTGGGTCTGGAAATACGGACCGCAGTCGCCGCCCACCTCCGGACCCTCGTCCCAGTCGAGTCCGAGCCAGCGCATCGAGCGCAGGATCGCATCGGTGTTCTCCTGCGTCGAACGCGTGGGGTCGGTGTCCTCGATGCGGAGGACGAACGTGCCGCCATGGCGCCGTGCGAAGGCCCAGTTGTACAGTGCCGTGCGGGCGCCGCCGATGTGCAGCAGTCCGGTGGGGGAGGGTGCGAAACGAACGCGTGGGGTGGTGCTCACGATGACTCCTTCTACAGCGGTGAAGACACCCATGCGGATGCATGGGTGTCAGGTTCTCGTGCGTACATTGTAACGGGTTGCGGCCGGAAGCGGCGGACCTGTCCGTCAGCGTCTTCTCCGTACGAGGAGCGACCCCTCGGTGAGCCCGCCGTACACGCCGGCGATGATCGCGGCCTGGCCGGCGCGCACGTACGTGCCGGTGTACTCGCCATCGTAGACGTACATGCCGATGAGCTGGTTGTAGGGTAGGCGCGTGGGCTGGTCCTCGCCTGGCGCCATGAGGGGTTCGTTGGGGATGGCGAACTGCTCGCAGTAGGTCTGCACGACATGTGTGCCATCGAGATGCGACAGCACGAACTCCCGCCACTCCCCGCGCTCGACGTCGCGGCCCGCGATGACGCCGTGGGCGGCATACCCGTCCTTGGGCTTGATGATCCAGTCGCGGGGATTGTCGAGCACGTCGTCGAGCAGCGATGCGTCCTCGGTGAGCGTGAAGGTCGGCGGGACGTGGGAGAGGACGAAGTCGACCTCGTCCTCGTCGAGCAACGCGAGCGTGGCCTCGTGGCGGATGACCTCGAACGTGAGCTTGGTGTGGCAGGCGTGCGTCTCGAAGTTGCCGATGCTCACGACGGCACCGGCGGAGACGGCGTCGACGAACGCCTTGGCGGCACCCTCGCGCTCCTCCATCACCTCCATCGTCACGGCGCGGCGGTAGACGGCGTCGATGCGTGTGCCGTCCTGGTCGCGGAGCGTCGTCCCGTCGAAGGACAGGTCGGCGATGTCGCAGATGGTGCATCGCACCCCGTGCGCCTCGAAACGCTTCCTGAACTCCTCGAATTCGTAGGTGGTCGCGCTTGCCGTGAAGTCGACGATGGCGACATGCGGGTCCGTGACCTGGGGAATCGCCTCATGCACGATGCCCATGAAGCAGCGCACCCACGGATCGAAGAGCGTCTGCGGGATCAGCAGGTACCTGTCGGACAGCGCCTCGGCGGTCGGGGTGGCGAGCAGCGCGGCGGCCGTGGCGCGGTCCTCGTTCATCGCGGACGAACCATCGGTGTTGAACTCGCAGAACTGGAAAGCAGGGAAGCCACGGGAATCCCTCGGCCCCTCGGTGTCCATGAAGATGTCGACACGGCAGATGGGCAGATGCTGGTGGTAACGCTGCTCCAGGCAGATGAGCCGTTCGAGCTCCGGGTCGAAGTCGAAGAGCCTGCGGTAGGCGGGGTCCGTGCGATAGGCCTCGATGATCTTGACGAGGATGCGGTGGGTGGTCTCGGCGATGTCGCCGAACACGTCCTGCATGTTGCGGCTCACCGGGAAGGGCGCATATCCGATGCGGATGACCTCGTCATGGTAGAGCGCGGTCGAGGACTGCATGGAATCCCAGGCGATCCTGTGTCCTTCCACGTCACCGGAGAGGCCCTCCATCGTGCGGTACCAGTTCCTCGTGAGCGCACCGATGGTGTCGTCGGCGTCGTCATCGGTGTCGAATGCCTCGTCGAGGAGCGTCGTGCGATGCTCGACGAGGCGTGCGAGCGGGGTCAGGTAGGAGCGCTCGTCGGCGGGCAGGCCGCGCCACGCCCAGACGAGGAGGTCGTCGAGCCAACGGTGGGCGGGACGTCCGTAGACCATCGCGGTGTACCCGTCGGCCATGAGTGCGAGTTTCGCGTCGGCGATGTCCTCATCATGGAGCTCGGGGAGTGCCTGCTCGAGTGCGAGAAGGTTGTCATCATCGTAGAAAAGCCCCTTGATGAGGGCGGCGTAGGCGATGGAATACTCGATCGGCATCGAGTCCGCCATGCGGATCTCGACATAATGCTTCAGGCGCACATCGAAGAAGAACATCGACAGCAGGTGCTCGACCTCGGCGGTCGAAAGCTCATGGTCCGCGTATATCTCGGAGGCCGTGCGCTCCTTGGAGGACACGGCCTTGCCGTCATTCATCACAAGGACCGGGTCGCTGTCCATGATGGTCTCGGCGTACGTCTCGAACGAATAATCAGCGAAGTCGAAGAGGCCGGGTGCTTCCATGCTGCGCTCGGGGTCCACATCGTTCCAGATGGCGGTGCGTACCATGCGTCCGGTGCCGATCTCGTCCTCGAAGACCGGCGCGTTGTCGGTGATGAAGGAGATGAGGGGGCCGATCGCGGTCGCGAGGCGGAACTTGCGGATCGCGTCGGTCTCATCGCGGTAGTCGATCGAGACCTGGGTGCTCGCGCTGCCGCGCATCATGCAGACGCCATGCTGGCCGGTCCGCGCGAAATGCGCGTCCATGAGCCGGTAACGGTCCTTGGGGATGAGCTCGAGCTCACGGGCGTGCGCGTGCGGATGGTAGCCGAGGGTGAGCGCCTCCGCGTCCATGTCGGCGAGCACCTCGTCGAACCGTGCGCGGAACTCCTGGTAGATGCGCATGATCTCAGAAAGACGGCACTGCGGGGCGATGCTGAGCTCGATCTGGCCAGCGGGCTCTATCGTGACGTTCGAATCGGCGCGCGTGAGGCCGGTGAGATGCCCTTCGCTGTAGGTGCGCTCATCGAAGAGCGGGGCAAGCTCCTCGAGGATGGCCTCGATGCCCTGCGGATCCGAATAGGGGACCGGGTCATGGGTGACCCGGCGGACCACCTGATGCTCGATCTCGACGCCGACGCTGCCGACCTCGCAGCGCATGTGGCCGCTCGCAAGGTAGTCGACGATGTGTTGGAGGTTCTTCCGTGCGATGGAGGGCCTGTCTGCTGGCATGGGAATGCATACTCCTCTGATAGGCAATGTAGGGAGTATAGCATCAGGCGTGGAGTCGACCTATGAGGGGCTGTCGATTATCAGCGAGCGAGGTATGGGGGCGAAGTGGACGAAGGCACACGGTCAGAGGCTCCGGGCATCGGGAGGGACGCTCGCTACCCGTTGAAACGTCTCACCTGGTGGTTCGGCTTGCTCACAGCTCCTTCATCACCTTTGCGGGAACGCCGCCCACCACGGTGCGTGCAGGCACGTCCTTGGTGACCACGGCCCCGGCTGCGACGACTGCGCCCTCGCCTATGTTCACGCCGGGTAGAACGGTCACGTTCGAGCCGAGCCATGCATCGGGGCCGATGTGCACGGGTGCCGGTAGCAGGTTCGCGCGCTTGGCAGGGTCCATGTCGTGGTTGAGCGTTGCGATGACGCAGTTGTGCCCGATGAGGACACGGTCACCTATGTATATGCCGCCCTGGTCCTGGAAACGGCAGCCCGCGTTGATGAACACGCCTTCCCCCAGGTGCGTGTTGAGTCCGCAGTCCGTCGTGAACGGCGGGAACAGTCCGACCCCGCTGGGCACGGGGCGCATGAAGAGCCGTTCGAGCTGTGCCCGTGTGTCGGAAAGGCTATCGAAGGAGGCGTTCATGCGCGATGTGATGCGCATCGCGCGCTCGGATGCTGCCGTCATCAGCCGATGGACCTCCGAGCCTGCCTCCACCTCCTCGCCCGAATCCATGCGCTCGATGAGGAAACGGATCTGCTCGCGGGTCAGTTTCCCGCCATCCTCGTAATGGTTCCTTGTCATGCGTTCTCCCGTCATCCGTTGCATATCGTCGCCTTCTGAAGAAGGTACGGAATGCCGAAGCAGATAGCAAATGCTTATATCGAGTCAAGAACCATGCTTGTCAGGTATGGACTTCCGTGCGAAAGAAGTATTGGAAACACCCCATGCTGGCCCGCACAATGAATATGGGAGCAAGTCTTCGACTGGAAGGGACCATCCATGAAACGAGAGACCCATATGACCAGGAGGAAGTTCGTCGCGCTGGGGGCGATCGCGGGAGGGGCTGCCGTCTTGTCGGGGCTCACGGCATGCGGCAGGTCGTCGCAGGAGCCATCCGCCTCCGGCCAGCCATCGGACAATGGCATGACCGGTGCGGAACCCACCTCGTCCGTGACGGGAATCCAGGGGCCGACGGGTCCGACGGCGGAGGTCTTCTTCGCACGCAGCGTCGACAGCGTGGCGTTGCAAGCTGTGTTCGCGGCCATCGGACGGGGACTCGGAGACGGCAAGGTCGGCGTGAAGCTCTCGACTGGCGAGCCAGGTGGGAACCACTATCTGAAGGCCGATCTCATCGGCGACCTCGTCCGCGTCGTGAACGGCACGATCGTGGAATGCAACACCGCCTACGGAGGCGGGCGGTCAAGTACCCATGGCCACTATCGGGTTGCCGCCGACCATGGGTTCACCCAGGTTGCCGACTTCCAGGTCATGGATGAGGATGGCTCGATCCAGCTACCCGTGGTGGGCGGCTATCATCTGTCCGAGGACCTGGTGGGGGCACATTTCGCAGATTACGATGGCTTCCTCGTGCTGTCGCACTTCAAGGGGCACATGATGGCAGGCTTCGGTGGTGCGCTGAAGAACATCTCCATCGGTATGGCGTCGCGTGAAGGCAAGCTCCTCATCCATTCTGCAGGCGCGAGCAGCACCAGCTGGCAGAGTGCAGCGGATCCCGATTTCCTGGAATCGATGGCCGATGCGTGTCAGGCCGTGCTCGCGGCTCAACCGAACATGCTCTTCATCAACGTGATGAACAACCTTTCGGTCGACTGCGACTGCGACAGCAACCCGGCACCGCCGAAGATGGCTGATATCGGCATACTGGCTTCTGCCGACCCGGTCGCCTTGGACCAGGCGTGCGTGGACCTCATATACGCAAGCGATGATGACAGCGCCGACCTCATCGCGCGCATCGAGAGCCGAGGAGGTGTCCATGTGCTCGAGGCAGCAGAGTCGCTCGGGGTCGGTGGCCGCGCTTACGAGCTCGTGGAGATCGCCTAGGCGTGACAGAGCTCGGGCCGAAGGTATCTCCTTTGCACAGGCATCGGGGTTTTCCGCATCTCATCACGTCATCGACGTGATTTGTCAGGCGCAGCTATGTCAATTCATGCTGCATGAACACGTATCCATCTATCCTGCATCGACGGTAACATGGCCATCAGGTGCCGGTTTGCGGGTGTTCGGTGCCATCGAGCGCCTCTACCCGTCCAGCGTGGTGAACATGGCAGTCGCGGGATCATGGGTCTCTGCCGGGACCTTCCCGCTCACGATGTCCCTGGTCTCATGTGTTGTTGCTTCCGTTTCAGTGTTGTGGCGGAATCGACGAACGTCGAAGGGTCATCCACCGACCATGATGGACTTGTGCAGGGAGACGCATGCTCGCCTGGTGAAGGTCATGTTCGGGCAGTCGAGGACCTCACGGGTGATTCAAAACAGGTTCCGCACTCTCGTGAACAAGCTCCCCGAACCCTGCTCGCCGGTTGCGTGTTTGACCTTGTTCGCATCGCCGACGAGGTCGTATGTGGCGCCATCAAGCAACACGACCCTGATTTCGTTGGAATCTCCGTTCACATCGAGGTTGCCGACATGTTGGGCTTCAGCCGAGCTCTCCATGAGCCAGATCCTGTTGGCGTCTCCCACAACCGTCATCTTCCCGTGAACCGCGAACACCTGGGTGGACTGAGAATCCCCTTTCATCTGAGAGTCCTTGAGCTCCCCCGTGCTCGGATCGAAGTCGATATAGTGGCTTGTCTGACAATGGGGGCACTTGAATCTGCCCGGTGCGATCTCGTCAAGTAGGCTCGAGCCACAGTTGCTGCACGTCAGTTTCTCGATCTGCATTTCCCGTCCTTG
>OMSY01000171.1 GCA_900313875.1 uncultured Actinomycetes bacterium | reverse complement strand
GCCCAGGTGCCGTCGCGGAAGACCTCGACCTCCCGTCCGTCGGCACAGGTGGCCACCACATGCAGGTCGTCGGTCCCGATCATGAAGTCGACGTGTATGGCGCTGTCGTTGATGCCCGCTTCCTGCAACTCGTCCTTGGTCATCTCCAGCCCGCCCTCGTAGCAGTCGGGGAACCCCATGCCGATGGCCATGTGGCAGGCGGCGTTCTCGTCGAACAGCGTGTTCAGGAACAGGACCCCGGCCCGCTTGATGGGGCTGGTCTTGGGGATGAGCGCGACCTCGCCGAGGTGATGGGAGCCTTCGTCGGTGCCGATCATCTGCTCGAGGATATGGACGTCGCGGTCTGCCGAGAAGTCCGTGATGCGCCCGTTCTCGAAGGTGAGCGAGAGGCCCTCGATGGGAGACCCCGCGTAGCTCAGCGGCATCGACGCCACGAGCGTGCCATCCGCACGGTTGCGGTCCGGCGAGGTGAACACCTCCTCGGTGGGCATGTTCGGGAAGTAGGGTCGTCCTGCCTGCGTCACCGAGCCGCCGCCCTCCCAGATCGAGCGGGGGGTGAGCCCGACCGTGAAATCGGTGCCAAGCGAGCTCTCATAATGCAGCGAATCGATATGCAGCGAGTTGAGCTGTGCCTTGCGCCTGTCGAAGCTGGTCCTGTGCTTCTCCCAGGCTGCGACCGGATCGGGCGTGTCCACCCGCGTCGCCGTGAAGATCGCATCCCAGAGCCTGCGGACCGCCTCATCGGCGGGAAGCTCCGGGAAGACCCGGCGTGCCCATCGGGGGCTTGCCCCACCGATGATGCACCAGGCGTTGCGGCTGAAGTCCATGCTGTCGCTCCAGGGCTTGCATGCCTCGCGCTTGGCGCGCACGAAGGCGACGAGCTTGCGTTGGTCGATGCCGACATAGGCCTCGGGGTCCTCGCTCGAGATGAAGAGCAGGGCGGCACCCCGTTGGGCGCTGCCGTTCTGGAGCGTCGCCAGCCAATCAGGATAGGTTGCAAACGATGCGAGGGGGCGGTTCAGGTAATCCATGCGGGTGCAGAGCTCGTCGGTCCAGCGCACGGTCACGTTGCCCGCGCCCTGCCGATATGCTTCGCGGACCAGGGCCCGTGCGAGCATCGTGTCCCCCACATCCGCGGCAAGGTAGAGCTCCTGTCCCTTCTGCAGGTTGCATCCGCTGGCAATCACGAGATGGGCGTAGCGTTGGATGTTCTCCTCGAAGCTGCGTTGCATGTATCGTCTCCTCCACAGTCTGCATCCGCATGGTCCGTCATCTCCTGTAGCTTACAGCTAAGGCCGGTACCCGAGACCGAAATTCCGGTTCAGTTGTGCAACAGTTGCGCGGCAAGGCATCCAGGACCGCTACACTTTCCTGTCATACCCATGATTTCGTCGCGACGGTGATGGAGTGGGATGCCTTCGCGGCATCCGGGATGGCGGTGCGGGGAAACGAAAAGCGGCCCGGAGGCCGCTGGGACAGACTGGCGGAGGAGGTAGGATTTGAACCCACGGGACGCTCTCACGCCCAACGGTTTTCAAGACCGCCGCATTAAGCCGCTCTGCCACTCCTCCTTAGCCGAAGCGTTGCAAGAATACCATAACAGCGGAGAGTCTTTGCAAGAGCGTGGCCATGAATGACATAGAGAGACAGCAGACAGCATCCGATGGGATGCAGTATCCCGAGCCGATCGATGCCGATGGGGCGTCCGAGCACAGGGATTTCCTTCTGGATGCCATCGAGCGGGAACAGCGGGAAGCTGAGGAGGCCGAGCTGGTCGGGTCGGGCACGCAGACCTTCGCCTCGTCGACGGGTGCGCGCAAGCATGCCATGCCCGCTGCGGGCAGTACCGGTGAATGGGAGG
The DNA here is from genome assembly GCA_900313875.1 of uncultured Actinomycetes bacterium. Classification (GTDB taxonomy): domain Bacteria; phylum Actinomycetota; class Coriobacteriia; order Coriobacteriales; family RUG844; genus RUG844. The sequence goes on along the minus strand of OMSY01000171.1, from coordinate 1,069 downwards.
CCAAGGTCATAGAGGACGCCCTTCAGGGCATCGGGTCATTCCAGGAACCGGGCTATTATGCCGGCGATGGCGGCACCTCCTATTCGGTTTGGGACGAGCGTGCGGAGGACTCGGTCGCCTCCATGCAGGGCATCGACCTGGCGGAGAACCTCCCGAGCTATGACCCGGACCTCCCTCCGGAGCCATCGGCGCAGGTCCCCGTTGTCCGTGACGCTGCCAACCGTGGTCTCGAATCGTACTTCCATGATGGCGATACGGACCGGATCAACCGTGCGGAGGTTGCGTTCTCGGTGCATTATGGCATCAATGCACGTGACAAGGGCGTCATCATCGCGACGCTTCCGGTCATGGATGACGACGAGGACCGTGCCGTCGATGACCAACCCGCTGTCTGGCCCTACGAATTCGTGGACGCTCCCTCTCAGAGCAGGCGGACCCGGTTCGCGACGGACAGCGGGGAGGCCGATGCGGAACGGTCCGAGGGCCACGAGGAGGGCAGCGAGGCCAAGACGGTTCGCTTCGCATCGGACGAGGTGGATGCGATGGCCGGGACCACGCTGCTGTTCAAGCGGTCGGGTCAGACTGCAGGACCCGTCGAGGACGACGGGGCTGCGGAGACCCGGGAAGCCTCCCCGTCCGTGTTCGGTGATTCCGAGAGGGAGGATGAGCCCTCGGCGGCGACGGTCGTCATCGGCGCACGGCGCCATGATGCGGATGTGGACACCGGGGATGATGTCGAGGTCGAGGACATGCCGACGGGGTTGTCGGTGGGCGTTCCCATGGAGGCGGTCGTTGCCGGGGGTCCCGGTCCCGAACCAGAACCCGAAACCGAACCGGATGATGGGGACGATTCCCCTGGGGACAGCTCTCCCGTGGTCCCGGCTGCAGACTCCGATGACCTGGACGAGGTACCGACCGATGATGCAGCCGATGATGTCGGGTATGGAAGCCGGTATTCGTGGGGTGATGTCTATTCGCTTGACAAGGCGGACCGTCTGGATGGGTCCGACAAGCCGGCTTGCGAGGCTGATGATGGGGAGGTGCCGGAGCCAAGCGATTTCGTGAAGGG
>OMSY01000052.1 GCA_900313875.1 uncultured Actinomycetes bacterium | reverse complement strand
GAGACCTCGAGCAACGATGCCTCGAGGAGCGCGTTGCGGTAGGCGCTCCGGAGAACGTCGGGTTCGCCGAAGGCGCCGCCGTGCCAGACCGGCCCGACGGCGTGGATCACATAACGTGCGGGGAGCTTGAACCCCGGGGTGACCACCGTCTGCCCGGGCTCGCAGTGACGCGTCGCGCGGAGTGCCCGCCGCATGCGACGGGCACCGGCGTGTCTGAAGATGGCGCCGCATGCCCCGCCGCCGTCATCGCGCAGCTGGGGGTTGGCGGGGCAGACGATCGCGTCCGCGTCGACGAGTGCGATATCGTTGCGTTCTATCCTGAAAGGCATGGTGGTGACGGGTCCTCGGAGATGGCTGCTCGGTCCTGCGTGGTGCGTCAGGCCCGTTCGGCTCCATACTGCGCGTAATAGGCGTCAAGCGCTGCCTTGATCTCGTCGTCGATGACGATGCGCCCTTCCCTCTCGTTGCCGTGCAGGTATTCGGTGACCTCCGCCATGTCGACGATGGAGGCGGTGGGGAACCCGTAGCGTTCGCTCACCTCGTCGAGTGCGCACATCTTGCCGCCGCGGCCGACCTCCAGCCGGTTGAGCGAGACCATGAGGCCGACGACCTCGATGTCCGCCTGGGCGCAGATGAGCGGATAGGTCTCATCGATCGACTTGCCCGAGGTGGTGACGTCCTCGACCATGACGACACGGTCACCATCGACGAGCTTGCTGCCGAGCAGGATGCCGGTGTCGCCGTGGTCCTTGACCTCCTTGCGGTTGGAGCAGTAGCGTGCCTCCTTGCCATAGAGTTCCTGGAGGGCGATGGTCGTGACCACGCTCAGGGGGATGCCCTTGTAGGCCGGGCCGAAGACGACGTCGAAGTCGAGCCCGAAGCTGTCGTGGATGGCCCGTGCGTAATACTGTCCGAGACGATGCAGCTGCGAACCGGTCACATAGGCGCCTGCGTTCATGAAGAAGGGTGACTTGCGCCCGCTCTTGAGCGTGAAGTCTCCGAACTTGAGCACATCGCTCTCCACCATGAAATCGATGAATTCCTGCTTGTAGGTGTTCACGGGTCCTCCTGTCATCGTCGCGCATATGGCACCGGGGCGTGGCCGACCGGCCGGAACAGGGCCATGACCCTGTTCCACCTCATTCTAGATGGCGCGCTGCTCCCGGGGAAGGGTGTGCCGCGGAGATATGGCATGCCCTTCCCCGGGGCGGGTCCAGGGGACCGCTGCGCCTTCTGTCAGCACCCCCTTGCATGACCTCCGCGGGGGCAGTGCGTCCACCGGGAGCAGCGACCAGGCGTCACGCACCAGCCAGCAGCCCGTGTCGATCCCGACATCCCGATGCGCCTGGGAATGATACCCTAGACGCGATGCATTCATCATCACGACATCGTGTCCACGGCAGCGCAGGAAGGGGTTCGCATGAAGCGCGAGAACGCTTGGAAGAACTACAGCGACGAGGAGCTTGTCGAGCTCGAGGAACTTGCCCGCAGCTACAAGGAGTTCATCTCCTCCAACAAGACGGAGCGCGAGTGTGCGACGGCCGCGATCGCGCTCGCGGAAGCGAAAGGCTACCGTCCGCTCGAGCAGGCGATCGCCGAGGGGCGCGCGCTCAAGGCGGGTGACAAGGTCTGGTCCCATACGCGCGGCAAGGCCATCGTCCTCGTGCACATCGGGACCGAACCGCTCGAGAAGGGCTTCAACATCCTGGGTGCCCATATCGATTCGCCGCGTCTCGACCTCAAGCAGAACCCCCTCTACGAGACCGAGGACCTCGCCCTGCTCGACACTCATTACTATGGTGGCATCAAGAAATACCAGTGGGTCACCCTCCCCCTCGCCCTGCATGGCGTGGTCGTCAAGACCGATGGCACGGTGGTGCCGGTCGTGATCGGTGAGGACCCGGACGATCCCGTTTTCTGCGTCACCGACCTGCTGCCGCATCTGGGCCGCGAGCAGATGAGCAAGAAGGCCTCGGAGGTCGTCGCGGCCGAGGCGCTCGATGTGCTCTGCGGTAGCCGACCGCTCATCATCGAGGACGACGATGACGACGATGACGGCAAGGACGGGGCTGCTGACGATGCGCCCGAGTGGAAGAAGCGTGCAAAGAAGGACCCGGTCGCGGCCTTCGCGCTCAAGCTGCTCGAGGGGAAGTACGGTATCGTCGAGGAGGATTTCCTTTCCGCCGAGATCGAGGTGGTGCCGGCTGGGCGCGCCCGTGACCTGGGGTTCGACCGCAGCATGGTCATCGGTTACGGCCAGGACGATCGTGTCTGCGCGTACACGAGCCTGCTCGCGCAGCTCGCTATCGAGACGCCCGGGCGCACCGCCGTCTGCGTCCTCGTGGACAAGGAGGAGATCGGCAGCGTCGGTGCCACGGGCATGGAATCCCTGTTCTTCGAGAACACGATCGCCGAGGTCATGGAGCTGACGGGCGCGGGCGGCATGCTCAAGCTGCATCGTGCGCTCGCTGCGTCCAAGATGCTCTCCTCCGATGTTTCCGCCGCCTTCGACCCGGGGTATGCGGGTCAGTTCGAGACCAAGAACGCGGCGTTCCTCGGGCGCGGTCTCGTCTTCAACAAGTTCACGGGGGCGCGTGGCAAGAGCTCGAGCAACGACGCGACGGCCGAGTTCGTCGCGCGGATGCGCCGCGTGATGGATGAGGCGGGTGTCGCGTTCCAGCTCTCCGAGATGGGCAAGGTCGATGCCGGCGGTGGCGGGACCATCGCGTTCATCCCCGCGCGCTACAACATGGATGTCATCGACAGCGGCGTACCGGTGCTCTCGATGCACGCGCCGTGGGAGGTCACGAGCAAGGCGGACATCTACGAGGCGCGCAAGGGCTACGAGGCGTTCCTGCTCGATGACTGATCCGATGACGGGCAAGATGCCCGACGACACGGTGGGGGCGGTGCCTGACGGGGCAGCGCCGTGGCCGTCGTCCGACGATATGGTAGGGGCGGCGTTCGGCGAGGCGCCCGATGGGGTGTCGCGGCTGTCGTCCGAGGAGGGGGTCGACCGGTCGACGGGCCGGGCGATGGGTTCGCCATCTGGTCGGGCGATGGGGTCTTTGCCCTCATCAGGGCGACGGTATCGGATGCTGGCGTTCGACTTGGATGGGACACTCGTCAACAGCGAGAAGGAGATCACCCCGCCGGTCAGGGCGGCGATCCACGAAGCCATCTCCGCGGGGGTGCAGGTGGTGCTTGCGAGCGGGCGCCCCCTCGTGGGCGTGGCGCCGGTGGCGGATGCGCTGGCCCTCGACGAGCTTGGTGGTTACGTGCTCTCCAACAACGGTGCGCGTGTCATCGAATGGCGCTCGAAGGAGGTCGTGGCTGACCTGACGCTTCCACACGTTGCCGTGGAGGTGGCGTGTGGGGTGGCCCATGAGTTCGGGTTCGACACGCTGGTCTATGACGACAGGTACCTGTATTCCGAGCGTCCGGAGGCACGTTGGGTGGAGCAGGAACGTTTCAACAACTCCTCCATCGCCAAACGCGTGGATGACCTCGCGGCGTTCGTGACCTGGGAACCGAACAAGGTCATGGTGGTGGGGGACCCGGACCGGCTCATGGTGGCGCAGGAAGCGCTCGAGGTCCGCCTCGCAGGGGTGGCCGACGTGTTCCTTTCCGAACCGTACTTCATCGAGATCGTCCCGCCGGGCGTGCGCAAGGGTGCTGCAATCGCCGAGATCGCGGAGCGCCACGGCATCCCGCGCGAGGAGATCATCGCCGTGGGTGATGGGTACAACGACATCCCGATGCTCGACTATGCGGGCCTTGCCGTCGCCATGGACAACTCTTATCCGGGTGTGAAGGAGCACGCTGATTGGATAGCCCCCTCGAACGATGAGGACGGTGTCGTCGATGTCGTGAAGAGGTTCGTGCTGTAGGGATCGAGGCGCGGGATGGCACTGGCTGGCGGATGGCACTGGCTGGCTGATGACACCGGCTGGCGGATGGCGCGCAGGCCCCGGAGATGGAAAAGCCAGGGTGCTTCCTGCGCACCCTGGCTTCCTGTCGTCGTGTGGAAGGCTACCTCACGAGCATGATGGGAAGGTCGACGTTGTGGAGCACGGAGAAGCTCACGCTGCCGAGTGCGCCCCTGATGGCACCGAGGCCGCGACGGCCCATGATGATGCACTTGATCTCGTTCTGGTCGTCTTCGGCGTACTCCTTGATGACCTCCTGCGGCTTGCCCTCGACGACCACGATCTTGATGTCGATGTTGTCGGGAAGGGAGGAGAAATACTCCCCGATGCGCTCCTTGACCTCTTTCTCATGCTCGACGATGTACTGGTCGAACATGCTCCGTGCGTCTTTGAGATTGAGAGGCGAGGCCTCCGCCATCTTCATGGCGACGAGGAAGCTGGGATCGGAGCTGTCGACCACCTGGACCGCATGGAGCACGATGATGGTCACAGGTTCGGTGGAATCTGCGAGCTGGATCGCGCAGCTGAGCGCGCGCTGGGAATGGTCGGAGCCGTCATAGGGGACAAGGATGGTATCGAGCATGGGCATCTCCTCTGCAGAAGGCGGCAGTTGTTCCTGATGCCTTGATTGTATCCTCGCGGATAGGGCGGGGGAAGGGCGTTTCGGTCCTGTAATGTTGCTTTCAGAGTGGCTTAAGCAAGGCCCGTTATCCTGTGGTTGGAGACGAGTGGCCCGTCCTGAGGGATGTGCATCGAGGAGATAGGAGGCTGGTCCGTGAAGAAGACAGGTTCGAGGTTGGGCAAAGGAGTCGCAGCGGCGTTGGCGGTCATGTCGTTGCTGGTTGCCTGTGCGATCAACTGCTTTGTCAGCCATGCAGGTGGCAGGCTCTCGAAGGGGGTGGATTCGGGCATCGTCACCGCCGAGGTGCTGTCGGTCGATGCCAACGTGCTCGAGCTCAGGATCCTCCCCGCCGGCACCGATGACATGACGGGAAGCGATGTCGGCGGGTCTGCAGTGCCGGATGGGGCTGCGGCTCATGGGATGCCCGATGGTGCGCATGCACCTGGAGGTGCCGATGCCCCCGATGCCACTGGTGGTTCAGCGGCCTCCGGTGGCGCTGGCGGTCCTGGTGGCCCTGGTGGTCCTGGTAGCCCCGGTGCCCCTGATGTCCCCGATGGCATGGCTCCCAAGAGGCCTGATGATGCAGGCACCCCAAACGCTCCCGGTGCTTCCGGCTCCTCTGGCGCTCCCGGTCTTCCCGATGGCGCAGGAGCTCCTGCTGCGCCCAGCGCTCCAGGTGCCGACAATGCCCCCGTCCCGCTCGATGACGCCGTCGACGGGGGACCGTACGACCCCTCTGCGTTCGACGAGGTCGAGCGGGACGGTTCGGAGGTGTTCCTCACGGTGGACGACCTGGACATCGTCACCTATGCAGATGGTGCGCATGCCGGTGAGCCTGCGTCCTTCAGCCGCATCTCGAGGGGTACCATCCTCGAGCTCGGGGTCAGCGGTGGCACCGAGGTGCACAGCATCGGGATTCGCAGCGGTCATGGCAGCCAGGGTGCTGGCGGTTCGAGCGGTCCAGGTGGTGCTGGTGGGACGCATGACGTTCCTGGTGGTGGCTCGTCGAGCTCGGTGAACAACGGTACCGGTGCAAACGTGTTCTCCGATCAGGCCAGCGAGGAGGGCGGTACCTACACTTCCGTCATGGCCGACGAGAACGCCGTCCGCGTGCAGGATGGCGTCGAGGTCAGCCTTTCGGGTGCCACCATCGACAAGTCCGGGGACTCGACCAGCTCCGAGGACAGCGATTTCCATGGGCTCAACGCCGGAGTGCTCGTTCTCGACGGCTCGAGCCTCACGATCGACGATGCGACCGTGAGCTGCACCGGCCAGGGCGCCAACGGCATCTTCGTCTACGGCGAGGAGAGCACGGCGGTCGTCTCCAATGTCACCATCAACACCACGCAGGGCAATTCCGGTGGCATCGAGGTTGCAGGTGGTGGAAGCCTCGTTGCCGACGGGCTTGCCGTCGACACGCAGGGAACGAGTTCGGCAGCTATCCGCAGTGACCGTGGGGGTGGCGTCGAGACGGTCACCGGTGGAAGCTTCACCACGCATGGCGTCCACTCACCTGCCGTGTACTGCACCGCGGATGTGACGGTTTCCGATGCGATGCTCGTCTCGGAGAACTCGGAGGGGGTCGTCATAGAGGGTAAGAATTCCGTCGACCTTCAGGGGTGCAGCCTCACGGGCAACGTCAACGCCACGCAGACGCGCACGGGAATCTCCCCCAACGTGATGATCTACCAGTCGATGTCCGGCGATGCTTCCGAGGGCACCGGTTCGTTCAGCATGACCGGGGGCACCCTCGATGGCAATGCGGGCACGGCGTTCTACGTGACCAACACCGATGCGACGATAGGACTCGAGGGCGTCGACATCCGGAACGCGGGAGATGACCTTCTCGTCGTTGCCGGCAATGATGGGGTCTGGGGCAGGTCCGGATCCAATGGTGGCAAGGTGGAGTTCCTGGCGACGGCGCAGGCCCTGCGTGGTGCGATCACCGTGGACAGTCTCTCGAGCCTTTCGCTCGACCTTGAGGATGGGAGCTCGTATGCGGGCGCCATCAACGGGAACGGGCAGGCAGGTACCGTGGACGTGGTGCTCGGTGATGGGTGCAGCTGGCAGCTCACGGGCGACAGCTATGTGAGCTCCCTCGAGGGCGACACGGCTGGTATCGACCTCAACGGCCATGTGCTCTATGTGGATGGTGCCGCCTGGGGCGAGTGATTCTGGTCGCCCCCTTGCGCATCGCCCCGGTACCGGCTCCGGCAGCGGGGCATCGCCCTCCCGGTGACGGATGGCAACGCTGCCCCCCGGTGACGGATGGCATGCTGCCTCCCGGTACCGCCCTGGCGAGATGGCACGCTGCCCCCGGGGAAAGGGTGCTGCCGTGGAGGCGGACATCATGTGCGGCAGCCGGGACCAGGGGCGGTGCTTGTTTCGGCATGCAGGCTGACCGCGGAGGCGGACATCATGTGCGGCAGCCGGGACACCCTGTTCCGTCGCAATCCTTATCGTATGACTATGCGCAGGGCGCTGTTCTCCTTTGCCGAGCGCTTCATGACGGCGATGAGGTGCTCGAACCAGCCTTCGGGGATGTCGCTGTCCACCCCTCCGCGTTTGGAGGTGCCGGTGGAAGCGCGGTCGGGAGAGCCTGGGGCGCGCTTCACCTCGATGCACGTGTCCTCGCAGATATCGCCGAGGCAGTCCGAGAGCGCCGAGAGGTTGGCGCCGTAGTAGTTGGGGAAGTCCAGGGCTTGCTTGAGGAAGGCATGCACGCTGGCCCTGGTATCGAACAACGTCTCGTCGAGTACGATCGTGCGCATCATCAGCTCCTCAGTACAGCCGCTCGAAATGGCGGTAATGGTCCGGGGTGTAGTAGATGAGCCCATCGTTGGAGAAGATCATGCGCTCCGGTCCGCGGCGTCCGCCGGAATACCCGATGTCGCATTCGGTCCATGTCCGCCCCTTGGCGTCGGGCAATGCGCCCTCGTCGTTCTGGTAGCGTCCGCCACCGATGCTCTTGCCCGGGCAGACCTGGTCGAGGTTGCCTTCCGAGGCGACCCATCCTGCGCGTTTGGCCTTGGTCTTGGAGATGAAGTTGCCTGGCAGGTGTCCATAGGTGTGGAGGTACAGGGCGACATCCTCCTTGCTCGTGTAGCTGCCGTTCTCGTCAACGGTCGGCCCCTGCGCGGGTTTCCCGCCTTGGGTTGGTTGCGTGACGGCTGGCGTGGGGGAGCCTTGCAGGGGACCGTTGTCACCGTGCGTGCAGGCGGGAAGCAGCGACAGGCACAGCAGGAGACAGGCGAGGATGCCTGCCAGCAGGTGGTGCGCGCGTCTGTCGTGCGAAGGGTTCATGTGGCGATTATACCGCCTGGGGCTGCAGGGCACAGGGGTGGCGGGTGGCGCACGGTTCCCGCGATGACGGGCGACGCACCGCTCCCGCGGTGACGGGTGGGCACCGCTCCGCCCGGAGCCTTCCCGTCCAGTCCTCCCGCCCCTCCTGTGAATCCTTTGCATGCAAAGGCAAACGGCCGCGTTGACAGCGTGTCGCCCAATCGTTACAGTACTAATACCTACTTGTTTGGTAGGTATTAGGGAAGGCACCTGGATGCGCGATGAGGATGCATCCGCGGGTCATGGACCGGATGATGCGGAAAAGGAGAGGACGATGGCCAGGGTTTACACGTCGGTTGACGAGCTTATCGGGGGGACGCCGCTGCTGGAGCTCAAGGGGCTTGAGCGGAAGCATGGTCTTGGGGCGAGGGTCCTCGCCAAGCTCGAGTATTTCAACCCTGCCGGTTCGGTCAAGGACCGCGTTGCCAGGAACATGCTCGACGAGGCGGAGAAGAGCGGTGCGCTCAAGCCGGGCGGCACCGTCATCGAACCGACCTCCGGCAACACCGGTATCGGGCTCGCCTCGGTCGCGGCGGCGCGGGGATACCGTCTCGTCATCACGATGCCCGAGACCATGAGCATCGAGCGCCGCAAGCTGCTCGCGGCATACGGTGCCGAGATCGTGCTCACCGATGGCACCAAGGGCATGTCGGGTGCCATCGCCAAGGCGGAGGAGCTTGCCGAGGAGATCCCCGGGAGCATCATCGCCGGTCAGTTCGTGAATCCCGCGAATCCGGCGGCCCATCGCACCACCACCGGCCCCGAGATCTGGGAGGACACCGATGGTCAGGTCGATGCCTTCGTCGCCGGCGTGGGCACCGGCGGCACGGTCACCGGAGTCGGCCAGTACCTCAAGCAGCAGAAACCCGATGTGCATATCGTCGCCGTCGAGCCGGCGACGTCCCCGGTGCTCAGCGAGGGTCACGGGGGCGCACACCAGATCCAGGGTATCGGTGCCGGTTTCGTTCCCGATGTGCTCGATACCACGGTCTACGACGAGATCATCCCCATCCAGAACGAGGATGCGTTCACGGCAGGGCGCGAGCTTGCACGGACCGACGGCGTGCTCGTCGGCATCTCCGCAGGTGCGGCGCTCAGCGCGGCCATCCAGCTCGCGAAACGTCCGGAGTTCGAGGACAAGACCATCGTGGTCCTGCTCCCCGACACCGGTGAGCGTTACCTTTCCACCGCGCTCTTCGAGTAGGCTCGTCGGCCGTGCCGTCCCCACGATGGCGCATGGTGAGCGTTGTCTTTCCATCGCGCGCTTCGAG
>OMSY01000054.1 GCA_900313875.1 uncultured Actinomycetes bacterium | reverse complement strand
CGAGGACCTCAAGGAGGAGTTCGTCCGTGAGGCCAAGCAGATGGGCATCACGATGGGCGAGTACCAGGAGAAGCTCGGTCTCAACGCTCAGCAATTCTCCATGGCGACCATGTTCCAGGTCGAGGAGCAGCTGAAGCAGACCTTCGCGCTCGAGGCCCTTGCGCGTCATAACGGTCTCACGGTCGAGGAGGAGGACTATGACAAGCTCTACAGCCTCATCGCCCCGGGTCGTGAGGGTCTTGCCCAGTCGCAGTTCGAGCGCAACGGCCGTACGTTCGTCGTCACCGAGGCCACGCTGCATGCCAAGGCCAACGAGCTGCTCATGGATCAGGCCATCATCCATGTCGAGGAGGACGCCGAGTAGGCGTTCGGATCACTCGATCGCGGACAGGTAGGTTATGGGAGGGGTGCTTCGGCGCCCCTCCTTGCGTGATGGGGCGGAACCGGGGCCGACCCGCCCCCGGTTCCGGTCCTGTCGGTTCCCCGTCCCACCCACTGCCCCCGATCCCATCACGGATGACCAGAGAGGAGATGCCAGCTTGCTGTTCGATGAGGTGCTCGAAGCGGTGAGGCGTCGTGGGCTCGTTCCCGCCCATGTCCCTGTCGTGCTCATGGTTTCGGGTGGGAGCGATTCCGTGGCGCTTGCCCGTCTGATGATGGAGCTTGCGCAGCCACTCGGCATCGACGAGATGTGCATGCTCCATGTGAACCACGGCATCCGGGGGGAGGAGGCTGACGGCGATGAGCGGTTCGTGAAGGCGCTTGCAGACGAGCTTGGTCTGCCATGCGAGGTGAGACATGTCGACGTGCCGGCATTGTGTGCGCGCGAACGGGGCAATGCCGAGGGTATCGGGAGACGCGAGCGGTACCGCCATGCTCATCTGCTGCTCTCCGAGCTGTGCGGGAGGCGGGGCCTTGCGGAGGATGCCGGCCGTATCCTGACCGCGCATACCGCAGATGACCGTGTCGAGACCTTCATCATGCGCAGCATCGTGGGCACGGGCCCCGGGGGTCTTGCCTCCATCCCCTGGCAGGCAGGATGCGTGTCACGACCGCTGCTCGGCATCATGCGCGAGCGGTTGCGTTCGTATCTCGAGCAGGATACCGATCCCGTCCCGGGGTTTGCGCAGGAGCGTTGGCGGGAGGATGCGACGAACGATGATGAGAGTCGGTTCCGTGCGTTCGTGCGCAAGCGCATCGTGCCCGAGGGACTCGTCTTCAACCCGGCGTTCAAGCAGAATCTCTGCCGGACGATGGACCTCATCGCCGATGAGGACGAGATGCTGCAGGCGCAGGTGCGCGAGCTTGCCGACGAGCTTGTCGTCCATGAGACGGATGGGAGCGTCTCGATCGGGCGCGATGCGCTCCGGGGGCTGCCACGTGCGATGGCACGCCGCCTGCTCCGCATGACCGTGCTGTCCCTCCTCGGGGATGATGCACGCCTGGATGGCGCACCCATCGAGAGGGTCCTCGATGCCTGTGTCCGTCCCGGGTTCTCCCTCACCTTGCCCGAGGGCATCGAGGTCCGAGACGAGGGAGGACTGCTCGTCTTCCTGCCACGGGGGGCACATGATGCATGTCAGCTGTCCGGTGGCTGGCTCTCGATCCCCGGGTCGCTTGATTGCGGTCCCGCTGGTGTGCTGCATGCCTCCGAGGCCCCCGATGATGCGGAGCCGTATTCCGACGACCGCGATGTCGTGCTGGTGGACCTTGCGGGACGTGGCAGGGTCTGGGTGCGTTTCCCCGAGCCGGGCGACCGGATGCGACCGTTCGGGCTCGGTGGTCATGCCAAGAAGCTCTCGGACCTGCTTGTCGACGCCAAGGTCCCCCGGCGCAAACGCCCCCTGGTCCCGGTCGTCTGCACGGATGACCGCCCCGATGCGGATGTCGTCTGGCTCGCGGGCATCCGTCTCGACGAGCGCTTCAAGGTGACCCCGCATACGGCGCGGAGAGTGCAGCTTGTCCTGCATCGCCGCTGACCGGTGGTGCAGGGTGCCGGTGGGCACGGTACCATCCAGGGGACATGACATGCCGGAGGTCCGGCTGGTTGCCTGGGAGGAGACGCACGATGGTCGGTAGCGCGGATATCAACGAGGACATCATCGAGGTGCTGTACACACGTGAGCAGATCCGCGAGGCGGCGCAGGAGCTCGGTGCGAGGATATCCGCGGACTATGCGGGCAAGGAACTCCTTCTCGTCGGCATCCTCAAGGGTGGGGTCTACTGGCTCACCGAGCTGTCGCAGGCCATCTCCATCCCCTGCGAGATCGACTTCATGGCGGTGTCGAGCTACGGCAACTCCACGCAGTCCTCCGGTGTCGTGCGTGTCATCAAGGATGTCGCCGATGACCTCACGGGGTACTCGGTGATCATCGTCGAGGACGTCCTCGACAGCGGTGTCACGCTCGATTATCTGGTCAAGGACCTGCGTGCGCGCAACGCCGAGTCGGTGGAGGTCGCCGTCCTCCTCAGGAAGAAGGGCACGCAGAAGGTGGAT
>OMSY01000090.1 GCA_900313875.1 uncultured Actinomycetes bacterium | reverse complement strand
TCGCCCTGCTCCGAGAACTCGCGGATGAACTGCGAGCCGACGTTGCTCGTCATGATGATGATCGCGTTCTTGAAGCTGACCACGCGTCCTTGACCGTCGGTCAGGCGACCATCGTCGAGCACCTGCAAAAGGATGTTGAACACATCCGGATGCGCTTTCTCAATCTCGTCGAGCAGGATGACGCTGTAGGGTCTGCGGCGTACGGCCTCGGTAAGCTGGCCGCCTTCGTCGTAGCCAACATATCCCGGAGGGGCACCGATGAGACGTTGCACGCTGAACTTCTCCATGTACTCGGACATGTCGATGCGGACCATCATGCGCTCATCATCGAAGAGGTATTCTGCGAGCGCCTTCGCAAGCTCGGTCTTGCCCACACCCGTCGGGCCGAGGAACAGGAAGCTTCCCAGCGGTTTGTCGGGATCGGCCAGCCCAGCGCGGCTACGGCGCACGGCACCGGCAACGAGCTTGATCGCCTCATCCTGACCCACGACACGTTCGCGGAGCTTGTCCTCGAGTCCGACGAGCTTCTGCATCTCGCCCTGCATCATCTTGGAGACGGGAACGCCGGTCCACTGGCTCACGACCTCGGCGACCTCCTCCTCGGTGACCTCCTCCTTGAGGATGGCACCGGATGCCTGACGGTCGGCAAGGACCTGCTCCGCCTCGGCAAAGGCATGCTCGAGCTTGGGGATGCGGTCGTAGCGCAGCTCGCTCGCCCGCGACAGGTCGCCCTCGCGCGCAGCCTTCTCCTCCTCGAGATGCGCAACCTCCAGCTCGCTCTTGTAGCGCTGTACCTGGGAGATGGCATCCTTCTCGTTGGCCCAGTCGGCCTTCATGGCATCGAGTTTCTGGCGCACCTCGGCCATCTCGCCCCGCAGCCGTTCGAGACGTTCGGCGGAAAGCTGGTCATCCTCCTTGAGCAGGGCCTGCTCCTCGATCTGCAGCTGCGTGAGCTGACGCTCCACCTCGTCGATCTCGACCGGCATCGAGTCGATCTCGATGCGCAGCCGACTCGCCGCCTCGTCGATGAGGTCGATGGCCTTATCGGGAAGGAACCGGTCCGAGATGTAGCGGTCCGACAGCTCCGCAGCGGCAACGATGGCTGCATCGGTGATCCGGACACCATGATGGATCTCGTATTTCTCCTTGAGTCCACGCAGGATCGCAACGGTCTCCTCGATGCTCGGCTCGTCGACGAGCACGGGCTGGAAACGGCGTTCGAGCGCCGCATCCTTCTCGATATGCTCCCGGTACTCGTCCAGCGTGGTCGCGCCGATGGCATGGAGCTCTCCACGCGCCAAGGCGGGCTTGAGCATGTTGCCCGCATCCATGGCGCCCTCCGCGGCACCGGCCCCCACGATGGTATGGAGCTCGTCGATGAACAGGATGACCTGCCCGGCGGACTTCTCCACCTCGCGGAGCACCGCCTTCAGACGGTCCTCGAACTCGCCACGGTACTTCGCACCGGCGACCATCGCACCCAGGTCGAGCGCGATGAGGTCGCGGTCCTTGAGCGAGCTGGGCACGTCACCTTCCACGATGCGCTGTGCAAGCCCCTCGACGATCGCCGTCTTGCCGACGCCCGGCTCGCCGATGAGCACCGGGTTGTTCTTGGTACGGCGCGAGAGCACCTGGATGGTGCGCCGGATCTCATCGATACGCCCGATGACCGGGTCGAGCTTTCCCTCACGGGCAGCTTCGGTGAGGTTGCGCCCATACTTCTCCAACGACCCGAGCTCGGGCTGGGAGGTCGCATCGGTGACACGCTCGTCTCCCCGAAGGTCCTCGTATGCCTTCTCGATGTTCTTGCGGGTGACCCCCGCCATGGTGAGGATCTTGCCAGCCTCACCCGTGTCCTCCGAAAGGCCGATAAGCAGATGCTCGGTGGTCGCGAAGCTGTCGCCGAGCTTGCCGGCGGCCTTGACCGCCGTATCGATGACCTTCGAGAACCGGTTGGATGGGATGGGTTGCGCCATGGCCAGGCCACCCGACACCTTCGGAGCAGCCTCGATCTTCTCGGCCACGAGCTTCTCGAGGTTGGCCGGGTCGGCACCGATGCGCTCGATGATGGGCTTGAGGTTGCCCTCCCTGCCCTCGAGCAGCGCGAGGAGCAGGTGCTCGGGTTCGGTGGCTCCCGCCTGATGCTCGGCGGCGATACCCATCGCGATGACGACCGCCTGTTGGGAGGTCACTGCCAGTTTGTCCAGTCTCATATCTATCACCTTCTCACGGTGACGGACTCGCCGTCACGGATGTTGATACCGGTTCAGGAAAGGATGCACAGGTCTGCAAGCAGCCTCAGACCTGGTCGTTCCAGGGCTTGAGCTGCTTCGTCTTGTCGACCCTGACCATCGCGGTGATGGTGGACCGTACCTCGAACTCGTGCACCTTGTCGAGGAGACGGGCGTTGTCCTTCCGGAGCTTCTCCATCTCCTCCTCGCGCTTGTCGAGCTGCTCCTTCATGTCGAGGATGCGTATGACCCCGGCGAGGTTGATGCCCTCGCTCGTGAGCTGGCTCACGAGCTCGAGGCGCTCGATGTCGGCCTGCGAGTACATGCGGGTGTTGCCCTTGGAGCGCTGGGGCTTGATGATGCCCTTCTGCTCGTAGATGCGCAACGTCTGCGGGTGCACACCTGCCAACTCCGCCGCAACGCTGATCATGTACAGCGGCCTGTTCCTGTCATCGCTTGCCATGGGTCTTCCTTCTCTCCTCTATGCGGTTCCCACCCCATCGAGGCAGGTTGGATATGCCCGATGGAGCGTGCCCATCACCGGATGGGGCTTCTCGTCGGCCTCAGGCGTTCGCCGAGGCCCCGGCCTGCCTCGCAGACCTCGCTCTCGAAGCGGCATCGTCGACCAGGTTCTGGATATGCTCCCTCACGGAAGGGGTGCCCCTGTTCGCCTCCCGCAACGCCTCGTAGGCCTTGCGCTGCGCTTCCGTGGGCTCGCGCGGCACGGTGATGCAGGCGGTCACGCAGAGCGCACCCGTCCCGCCGCCCTTCACCTTCGGGGCGCCCTTCCCACTGACACGGAACGTCTTGCCGCCCTGCGTGCCTGCGGGGATCCTGATCTTGACGTTGCTGCCATCGGGGGCAGGGACCACGACGTCGCATCCCAGCGCCGCCTCATCGGGCGTGAGGGGCAGGTCCATCAGCACATCGGCTCCCTTGCGGGAGTACACCGGGTGCTCGGCGATCCTGGTCACGATCACCAGGTTGCCGCGCTCTCCGCCATCTGTACTGTACTCACCCTTGTTGCGGTAACGGAGCTTGCCCCCGTCGACCGCGCCCGCAGGGACCTTGACGTCGATGGTCTGCATCTCCCCCGTGGAGGGCACGCGGACGTTGACCTTCTTGGTGCAACCCTTGAACGCCTCGTCGAAGGAGACGGTGAGCGTGGCCTTGAGCTCCTTGCCCTTGGTACGGCGTGCTG
>OMSY01000009.1 GCA_900313875.1 uncultured Actinomycetes bacterium | reverse complement strand
GCAGGTTTCAAGCACGAGGATGCCTATCTCACGTTCCAGGAGTACTTCGAGAAGCTGGGAAGCAACCCGGGACGTTGGGGCAAGCCGATGGCGTCGCTCCTCGGTGCGCTCAGCGCCCAGGTCGACCTCGGTGTCGGCTCCATCGGGGGCAAGGACAGCATGTCGGGCAGCTTCGAGCAGCTCGATGTCCCCCCGACCCTCGTGAGCTTCGCAGTGGCCTGTGGCGCCCAGGAGCGTGTCACGAGTCCGGAGTTCAAGCATGCGGGTTCTTCCGTGCTGCTCGTGCGGCCGTCCTATCAGGGGTTGCTTCCCGACCCCGCCAGCATGGTCGAGACGCTTTCGTTCGTCGAGGGCCTTGTGGCTGATGGCGCGATCGATGCGGCGGCGACGCCGGGCTACGGTGGGCTTGCCGAGGCGCTCTTCCTCATGTGCGTCGGCAATGCCAAGGGCCTCGTCTTCGACGCCTCCCTCGAATGCGACCTCTTCGCGCCTGCCTACGGCAGTTTCGTGTTGGAGGTGGATGCTGACAGGCTCTCCGCCGTCGAGGAGGCTGCCCCCGCGGGGGTGGAGACGGTCCTGCTCGGCATCACTTCCGATGGATATAGCTGGATACTGGCTGACGAGACCCTCGATCTCGCCGAGCTGCAGGAGGTCTGGGAGGCGCGCCTCGAGCCGCTCATGCCCTATCGTGGGGCTGGGGAGAAGGTGGACACCGTCACGAGCATCGGCATGCCGGTTGCGCGTCGCACCTCGCCCAAGCTCGCACGCCCCAAGGTCATCATCCCCGTCTTCCCGGGCAACAACTGTGAATATGATTCCGCACGTGCCTTCGAACGTGTGGGTGCCGAGGTCGATACCTTCGTCATCAACAACCTCGATGCGGCTTCGGTCGCCGAGAGCTGCGACGAGCTCTGCAGGCGCATCTCGGAGAGCCAGATCATCATGATCCCCGGTGGCTTCTCCGGTGGCGACGAGCCCGATGGCAGCGCCAAGTTCATCACTGCGTTCTTCCGCGCCCCGCAGGTCACCGAGGCGGTCCGCGACCTCCTCTTCAACCGTGATGGTCTCATGCTCGGTATCTGCAACGGGTTCCAGGCTCTCGTCAAGCTCGGTCTCGTCCCGTTCGGTGATATCCGGGACATGGACCCCGATTGTCCCACGCTCACCTTCAACAGCATCGGCAGGCACCAGAGCCGGCTCGTGCAGACGCGTGTCTGCTCCGACCTGAGTCCCTGGTTCTCGGCATGCGAGGTGGGTGATGTCTACACGGTGCCCATCAGCCATGGCGAGGGCAGGTTCGTGGCAAATGATGCCGTGCTCTCCGAGATGCGGTCGAAGGGACAGGTCGCCACGCAGTACGTGGGGCTCGATGGGGAGGCGTCGATGGACCTTTCCTGCAACCCCAATGGCAGCGTCCTGTCCATCGAGGGCATCACGAGTCCCGATGGCCGCATCTTCGGTAAGATGGGGCATTCGGAACGCAGCGGGGCCGGGTTGTACCTCAACGTTCCCGGCAAGCTGTACCAGCCCATCTTCGAGGGCGGGGTGAGGTATTTCACGGACTGAGGCCGTGCTCCGTACCGGTTTCGGTCGAGGTTGCCAGACGACGGAAAGGGTCATCTTCTCATGCGCATCGGGTTCGACAACGACAAGTACATCTCCCTGCAGGCTGCCCATATCAAGGAGCGCATCGCCGCCTTCGGTGGCAAGCTCTACCTCGAGTTCGGTGGCAAGATCTTCGATGATTACCATGCCTCTCGCGTGCTCCCCGGTTTCGAGCCCGATTCGAAGATCCGCATGCTCGCGAGTCTCAAGGACGATGTGGAGATCATCGTCGCCATCAACGCGAATGCCATCGAGAAGAACAAGGTCCGCGGAGACCTCGGCATCACCTATGCGGATGATGTGCTCCGCCTCATGGACATCTTCCGTTCGATGGGATTCCTGGTCGGCGGGGTCGTCATCACGCAGTACAGCGGTCAGGCCGATGCGGACGTCTTCCGTCATCGTCTCAGCATGATGGGGATCAGGAGCTATCTCCATCATCCCATTGCCGACTATCCCTTCAACGTGGCCGGGATCGTGAGCGAGGAGGGGTTCGGGAGGAACGACTATATCGAGACGACCCGACCGCTTGTCGTCGTCACCGCCCCGGGGCCGGGCAGTGGCAAGATGGCCACCTGCCTCTCGCAGCTCTATCACGAGCAGCTGCGGGGGGTGACCGCCGGATATGCGAAGTACGAGACGTTCCCCATCTGGAACCTCCCGTTGCGTCATCCGGTGAACGTCGCCTACGAGGCTGCGACGGCCGACCTTGACGATGCCAACGCCATCGACCCGTTCCATCTCGAGGCCTATGGTGAGTCGACGGTCAACTACAACCGTGATATCGAGAGCTTCCCCGTGCTCAAGGCCATGCTCGAACGCATCATGGGGGAGAGCCCCTACCAGTCCCCGACGGACATGGGGGTCAACATGGCGGGGATGGCCATCATCGACGACGAGGTGGTCAAACAGGCGGCGTGCGATGAGATCGCCCGTCGCTATTTCTGGACCGCCGCCGCCGTTCAGCGCACGGGACTTGGCGAGGAGCAGGTGGACAAGCTCAAGCTGCTCCTGAACCAGGTCGACGTCGACTTGGCGAACCTTCCCCTGCGTACCGCGGCGCTGCTCAAGGAGGAGACCACGGGTGGACCTGCCGGGGCGATGCGCTTGCCCGATGGCACCATCGTGACCGGCAAGACCTCCAGCTTGCTCGGCGCCGCCTCGTCGCTGCTCATCAACGCGCTCAAGCACCAGGCGGATACGGGTGACATCGACGTCATCAGCGATGCGGTCATCGAGCCGATCTGCCATCTGAAGACCGCTCATCTCGGGAGCCGCAACCCCCGCCTGCATTCGGATGAGACCCTGATCGCGCTGTCGGTCTCGAGTGCCTCCGAGGAGCTTGCCGAGCGCATCATGGAGCACACCGGGGACCTGCGAGGGTGCGACGCGTTCTTCTCCGTGATCATCTCCTCGACGGACGAGCGTCTGTACCGGCGTCTCGGGATCAACATATGCTGCGAACCCAAGTACGAAGGGCATCGGTATTACCACAAGTGAACGGATATCAGGGCATCGGCTTGCTTTCAGGCCGGTATGCTAAGATGAACCATCTGATTGCGACGAGGGACTTGCATGCCCTGCTGTGATGCCATCAAGGGCGGCTCATCATGGGTTTCATGTGCGGGCGATGGTGCCATGAGGCTCATCTGCAAGAAGAGAAGTGACGGATGACCAGTTTGAGGAACAGGAAGATCAGCACCCTCTCGATGCTGTCGCTCGAGGTGTGGAACTGCGGTCTCTTCGCGCTGATCTGGTTGCTGGTCTACAACGAGCTCGCCTTCGACACCCACGCCGTCCAGGGTGCATGCATCACGATCCTCATCTACTGCATCCTCTACAACGTGCTCTGCCATGTGTACCGGGCGTTCAAGATCGCCTCGACCTCCATCGTCAACATCCTGTTCTCCCAGTTCATCTCCTTCTCCCTTGCCGACCTCATCATGTGGATCGAGTGCTGTCT
>OMSY01000096.1 GCA_900313875.1 uncultured Actinomycetes bacterium | reverse complement strand
GTACGCAGGATGGCCGTCATACCTGGACGGTGACGGCCATCGGGCCCATGATGGATGTCTCGGTGACGCCTCAGGTACGGGCCTTGCCTTTCTGCACGGCGGCCCTGCTCTTGGAGGCCCCGGACTTCTCCTTCGACATCGTCGACTTGCCACGGCTCGGGGAGCGCTTGCCCTCGCTGTTCGCATGCACCATCGTGGGCTGTGCGCCCTCTGAGACGCATTCGGGCGTCACCACGACCTCGGAGACCCCCGTGGAACCCGGAAGCTCGAACATCGTGTCGAGCAGGACGCGCTCGCAGATGCTGCGCAACCCGCGTGCGCCCGTTCCATGACGGACCGCCTCCGCCGCGATGGCATGCAACGCCTCGTCCGTGAAGGTGAGTTCGACGCCCTCCATCGAGAAGATGCGCTTGTACTGCTTGACGAGCGCGTTCCTGGGTTCGACGAGGATACGTACCAGGTCGTCCTCGGAAAGGTCCCTGATCGTGGATATGACGGGGATACGCCCGACGAACTCGGGAATCATGCCGAACTTGTTGAGGTCCTCGGGAAGAACCTGGGCGAAGAGCTCGGAGGTGTCCTGCTTGCGCTGCTCGGGGAGCTCGGAGTTGAAGCCGACGCCCTTCTTGCCGATACGGTCGGCGATGATGCGGTCGAGGCCGACGAACGCGCCACCGAGGATGAAGAGGATGTTCGTGGTGTCGATATGGATGAGCTCCTGATGGGGATGCTTGCGGCCACCCTGAGGGGGTACGGCCGCCTCGGTGCCCTCGACGATCTTGAGCAGGGCCTGCTGCACACCCTCGCCCGAGACGTCACGCGTGATGGAGAGGTTCTCCGCCTTGCGGGCGATCTTGTCGATCTCGTCGATGTAGATGATGCCGACCTCCGCACGTTCGACATCGAAATCCGCAGCGGTGATCAGCTTGAGCAGGATGTTCTCGACATCCTCGCCGACGTAGCCCGCCTCGGTGAGCGAGGTGGCGTCCGCGATGGCGAAGGGAACGTTAAGGATGCGTGCAAGGGTCTGTGCGAGAAGCGTCTTGCCGCAGCCGGTCGGCCCGAGCAGCAGGATGTTGCTCTTCGCGATCTCGACCTCGTCAAGCGGGGTGTCCGCACCGGCCATGACCCGCTTGTAATGGTTGTAGACCGCAACCGAGAGTGCACGCTTGGCCTGCTCCTGCCCGACGACATGCTCGGACAGCTCGGCGAATATCTCCTTCGGCGTGGGCAGGTCGTCGCCGATCAGGACCGGCGACTCCCCCTCGCTGATGGCAACCTCGGGAAAGCTCTCGAAGATGATGTCCGAACACAGCTCGACGCATTCATCGCAGATGAACACCCCGGGTCCGGCTATGAGCTTGCGGACCTGGTTCTGGGGCTTGCCGCAAAACGAGCAGCGCAGGTCATCGACCATGGGGTCCTTGCCCTTGTCGTTCTTGTCTGCCATCCCTGAAACCCTCTCGACGGATATCCCTTCGTGTCCTGCTATGCGTCCTCACCGGTCATCCGCGAGGAGATGACGGTGTCGACGAGGCCGTACTGCTTGGCCTCGAGCGCCGACATGTAGTAGTCACGCTCGGTATCATGCTGGATCTCCTCGATGTCCTTGCCGGTGGTGCTGGCAAGGATCTCGTTGAGCTGTTGACGCGTCTTCTTCATGAAATCGGCCACGATCTCGATCTCGGTCTGCTGACCCTGTGCCCCACCGGAAGGCTGGTGGATGAGCACCATCGAGTTCGGAAGCGCATAACGCTTGCCCTTGGCACCGGCGGAAAGGAGCACGGCGGCCATGGAAGCGCAGCATCCGAGGCAGATGGTGGACACATCGCACTTGATGTAGTTCATCGTGTCGAGGATCGCGAGACCGGCGGTCACCGAACCACCGGGCGAGTTGATGTAGAGGGAGATGTCCTTCTCGGCATCGGCGCTCTCGAGGTGGAGCAGCTGCGCGACGATCGAGTTCGCCACGTTGTCATCGATCGTCTCGCCAAGGAAGACGACACGGTCGTTGAGAAGCCGGGAGTAGATATCGTAACTGCGCTCACCACGCGGCGACTGCTCGATGACGTAGGGGATAAGGGCAGAGTTCGGTGTCTCGAGTTTCATGCTTGCTCCTGTTCTCCAAGAAACGGCCCCGAAGGGATGATGGACGGTTCATGACGACCCGTCAAGGTCGGATGGATTCATCCATGATACACATATCCGCGCAGCCCGATGCACTGCGCGGATATGTTTGAGCATTTCGACAAACCTGCGTTACCCACTCGTTTCCCGC
>OMSY01000058.1 GCA_900313875.1 uncultured Actinomycetes bacterium | reverse complement strand
TCATCGGCGACTGCAGCGGGGTCACCCACTCGCTGTCCCATGCCTCGGCAAGCGGCGTCTTCGTGGCACGGGACATCGTCGGCTGAGTGGGACGGCGGGGCAGTGGGACGGCAGGCAATCGGCCTAGCTGTTCCTCTGCTTCATGATCTGCTTGGTCTCGTACATCTGGCTGTCAGCGCGGTTGAAGACGTCCTGCACGCAGGTGTCCCTGGCGGGATCGAAGATGGCCACGCCCACAGCGACATGCACCTTGTCCTGCGGCTGCTCGACATTCGCGTTCTCGATCTTGGTGCGCTCGGCAAAAGCGGCAAGACGTTCCCTGACATGACTCAGCTCCTCGCCCTTGATCACCGCGACGAACTCGTCGCCACCGATACGGAACACCGGGCTGTGGGGGAACGTCATGCAGATACGGTTGCATCCGATCCTGATGACCTTGTCGCCCTGCTCATGTCCATACACGTCGTTGGCGGTCTTCAGGTTGTTGACGTCGAAGACGACGATACCGAAGTCGGCGCAATCGTTCTCGATCTCCGCCTCGAGGGCGTTGACCTCGAGGCTGTAGGCGGTCTTGTTGCGTACCCCTGTGAGCGAGTCCTTGTAAGCGAGCTGCTTCATGCGCTCAGCTGCTGCCTTCAACTCGGCAGCAGCCCGTTTGAGCGCATGCGCGAGGATGCCGACCTCATCCCGCGAGGTGGTGTCGACCTGAATGTCATAGTCACCCTGGGAGAGCAACCCAGCAGCTTCGGTGAGCTCCCGCAACGGTCTCGTGATGCGGCGGGAGATGAAGACGGTCATCACGATGAAGAACGCGACGATGGACAATACGAGAAGGCCGATGGTATACACCATGCTGGTCATATCGGCGTTGATCTCCGATACAGGCGCACGCAACACGAGACGCATGCCATTCGTCAGCGTGCGGAACGCATAATCGACCTTCTCCCCCTTGGAAACGCCGCTGTAGAGAAGCTCGCCGCTCGACTCGTTCTCGAGATGGGCATCGAACCCGGAGACATCCTGCTGGATAGCGGTCCCGCTCTTGTACAGCGGATGATAGTAGATCTTGCCCTCCGAACTGCACAGGAACGCATAGCCGTTGTCGAATATGCGCAGGTCATCGAGGTCGTCAACCAGCTTCGAGAAGCTGATGTCCATGCCGATCACCCCGACAAGCTCACCATCCTTGTAGAAGGGGGTGACACACGAGACCATCTCCATGTCAAGGTTCGCGTTGTAGTAGGGTTCGAGCCAGGTGGTGGTGCCTGTACTGATGGGCGTGAAATACCAACCCACATGCTCCTGGTCGCCTTCCTGGTAATCCTGGATCTTGACGATGGGAATCCTCTCGAACGCCTCATCGGTGCTCGAGCGTGCGAAACGAAAGCCCCTCTCGAACGAGAGCAGGTCAGGTGAGAAACGCACGTAATAGGATATGACGCTATCGGAGTTCTGCGTCTCGAGCGCCAACACCTTCTCAAGCTGCTCTGCGTATGCATCACGATATGCCGCATCCGAGGAGAAGCGCCCAATCGACTCAAGGTCCCGGGCTGCGTAGGATGCGGACGTCTCGACAGCGGTCTGAACATCCTCGAACATCGCGTCGTATTTGTAGCGATAGGTCTCACAGGTGAGGTTCATGTTCTGCGCGGCCGCGCGTTGGGTGGTGTACACCGCATTGCTCACGCATACACCACCTATCACCAGCGCGCTCGCGATAACACAGCACAGCACGAGCAGGATGTACTTGGTCTGAATCGATCTGAAGCCCTTGGGCATATCCGCGTCCTCGGTATGGCCGACTGCATGCATGCGCCCATCATACTCCTCGGAACAGGCATATGAGGTGGGAACACCATCATATTTCAGATGGCACTCGGATAGCCCTCGGAGCAGGCATGCGAAACGGGAGGCAACGTCACGTCCCAGCCGGCACTCAGGTCAAGAACACGGTCCTCACCCGCTCGGCGAGCTCCCGCCAGGCTTCCGTCTCACCGAGCTCCCCCTCCAACAGGTCGACGACGGCATGGTAGTACCAGGCGTG
>OMSY01000130.1 GCA_900313875.1 uncultured Actinomycetes bacterium | reverse complement strand
GGGTCATGACGCATTGCAATGCCGGGTCGCTCGCGACCGCGCGTTACGGTACGGCGACGGGCGTCATCTATGCAGCGTTCGCAAGGGATCTTGTCTCGCATGTCTGGATCCGGGAGACACGCCCGGTGAACCAGGGTGCGCGTCTGACGGCATGGGAGATGATGAGGGCGAAGGTCCCCTGTTCGCTTCTATGCGATGACGCCGCTGCGGCACTCATGGCCGCGGGGAGTGTGGATGCGGTGGTGGTCGGTGCCGACCGGATCTGCGCGAACGGCGATGTGGCCAACAAGGTGGGCACCTATGAGCTCGCATGTCTTGCCAGGATGCACGGGGTTCCGTTCTATGTTGCCGCTCCCAACTCGACCATCGACCCCTCATGTGCTGCCGGTACGGACGTCGTGGTGGAGCAGCGGGATGTCCGGGAGCTTGCGGGGTTCGGGGCCACGGGTGGCTTCTCCGTCGGGGACCCGCGTCGCGAGGCTGACCTGCGCACCGTTCTCGAGACGGGGCCGTGCGTGCTGCACTCGGCGGATGGGCATGAGATCGTCCTGGAAGAGGATGGGGAGGGGCTTCGGGCCCGGGTCTGGATGCGCACGACCCCGCAGGGGGTGGCTATCGAGAACCCGGCCTTCGACGTGACGCCCGCCGAGCTCGTGACCGCCATCGTCACCGAGCGGGGTGTCTATCCTCCCGGAGATATCATCTCGAGTCTCGCCGTTTCCTGAGGGTCATCCGCCCCCCTCATATGCAGCTGTTCTGGGAGCGTGTTGCGATTCCGTTGCGATGCGCTTCCGTCTGCGCTCCTCCGCCATTCGGTCAGATGCAACACGCCCCATGCGACAATATGCGTGGATGGCGGAGAGGCGTCTGGGGGGGGATGATGGTCGAGATTCTCCGCGATATGCTGGATGCATTCGTCGAGCTGTTCTGGCCCACGCGCTGCGTGGGATGCGATGCGCTCGGTAGCCTCCTGTGCCCCGAGTGCGAGGCGGCGCTGCCGCTCATCGACCCCGTGACCGCCTGTCCCCATTGCGGCGCCCCGTTCGGCAGCCTCGTCTGCACGCAATGCACGCCATCGCGCGCCGAGGGGGACTTCCCCTTCACCGGCGCACGTGCGGCAGGCAGGTTCGAGGGAACGGTCGAACGGATGCTCACGCTCTACAAGGACGAGGGGGAGACCCGTCTTGCGGGACCCATCGCGCGTCTGCTCGCCTTGGCGGCGGGGGAGGACTGGCGTAGCTGGGCCGATGTCCTCGTCTTCATCCCGGATTCCCCCGAGGCGTACAGGAGGCGCGGCTTCGATCATATGGAGAGGGTGGCTGCCTTGGCGGGTCGTATGATGCACATCGAGGTCTGCGATGCGCTGATGTGTGGCAAGTCCGCGGACCAGCGCGCCCTTGACCGCAGGGGGAGGGCGCGGAACGTCCAGGGGGCCTTCGTGCTCGTGGACGATGCGCGTCCGCGCATCCGGGGGTGTCATGTGCTTCTGGTCGATGATGTGCTCACCACCGGCGTGACGCTCAGCGAGGCCGCGCGGGCGCTGCTCGAAGGAGGGGCCGAGGAGGTGAGGGCGGTGGTCTGCGCGCGTGTCTGGTGAGATTTGGCCGCGCCGAGGAGCATTGGCATGCGCAGAGGCCGTCTTCGTGGTCCGTTTTCCTCATGTGTATGGTGGCAAGCGAACCGTTCTGGTAAACTGATACAGCTGTCCTTCCAGGTCCGTGGTTGCGGATGCGCACGCATCCTAGTCCAAGGCAGATGCGGTCGAAAGGATCCACGTAACTTCCCGGTCTCCCGGGATCGAGCATGGCGCATCTTAGGGGTAAGTCGTACCGTCCGTGATGAGGGCATCCCGCCCTCCGGGCGAGAGGACCAGTAGTGAGGCGCGAGCCGAAGCGACCGTCCCGGTATGCGAGTGTGGGGTCAAAGACCAGGTCGGCTGGAAGGGCACCGACTGAATGCAGCAGCGATAAGGAGAGCCAATGAAACGCACCAAGTTAGCCACCCGGCTTCTGTCGGTTCTGTGCGCCATGGGACTGGCGTTCTGCATGACGGGGTGTTCCAACATCCCGAAGCTTGCGCCGAGCCAGGCTCCCGCGCCCGAGCTCACCCCCAAGGTCGACGCAGGCCACCTTGTCAAGGAGGGGACGCTGACCATTGGCCTCGACTACTCTGCTGCACCGTTTGCCGGTGAGAGCGGAGGGCGCGTGATCGGTATCGATGCGGATGTCGGTGCCGCGCTTGCCCAGGAGCTCGGTCTCAAGGCGGCTTTCGTCGACGTCGGCACCGGTGGCGGCCCGAATGCGGTTGCCAACAAGAAGTGCGACGTGTTCCTGAGCTTCGACCGCAACGATTCCGTCAACTCGATCGCCACCTATGCGGGTACGTACATGTCCGATGCGGTCTCGCTGTTCGTCGTCGACGGCAACGCGAAGGACGGCAAGCCCAGCGTCACGGGTGACTACACCGCCGCACAGGGCAAGCAGATAGCAGCTCAGAAGGGTCGTGCGGCAGCTCAGCTGGCAGGCACGCTCTACGGTACGACCTCGCTCGTCGAGAAGGACACCCTGTCGGACGCCTTCGCCTCGCTCGAGGACGGGTCCGTGCAGTTCGTTGCGGCGAGTGGTGTGGTCGGGAGCTACAGCGCGAACTCCTACGACGACATCGTGTACTTCTGCCCGATCGAGGCGGTGCACGAGATCGGCGCGGGTGTTGCGAACGACAATGTCGAGCTCCAGCAGGCGGTTTCCTCCGCGTTGTCGACCCTTTCCCAGAACGGCACCATCAACCTGATCGTCAGCGGGTGGATCGGCAGTCCGCTCAGCATCTCCTCCTCCTCGGTCACGCTGCCCCCGACCAACACGGATGATGGCGGATCGGATGATTCCGGTGGTGATGAGGCGGGCGCCGAATCGGACGAGGCATAGCGGGTACCTGCACCATTTACGGGTTTCGACGTACCTGAAACGCTATAAATGCCCTGAACACGAAGTTCAGGGCATTTACTCTTGCAAGAGCATATATACTGTTGAATATGCATGAATCATGTTGCATGGATGCATAAAAGCACGATGTTTAGCCGATAGGCGATTGCGCTGCGCCATGGGAATGGCGATACTCGTCATAGGATATACGGGCAAGAACGACGCCCGATGAGGCTCTTGACAAGGGAGATGCGTATGAAACGACAGAAGAACAGCATGATGATGGTCCTGCTCGCGCTCGTGATGGCGGTTGCGCTGGGTGCACTCGCTCTCACCGGGTGTGGCGGTTCGTCCTCGGGTGGCTCGAAGGCGAACGACCTCAAGCTCGTGAACAGCGGCAAGCTCACGGTCCTGTCCGACTGTGACTATCCTCCCTTCACCACGCTTGACAACGGTCATGCCGCGGGCTTCGAGTACGACCTCTGCGAGGCCATCGCCGGCAAGATGGGTCTCCAGGTCAACTACCTCGAGCCCCAGAAGTTCGACACGATCGTCACCACGATCAAGTCCGGCGGCAAGGCGGACATCGGCGTCTCCTGCTTCACCATCAACGAGGAACGTGCCAAGGAGATCGACTTCAGCGATGCTTACTTCGACTCGAACCAGGGTCTCGTCGTCATGAGCGACTCGGGCATCGAGGGTACCGACGGTCTTGCGGACAAGAAGGTCGCCGCGCAGTCCGGTACCACGGGCGAGGAGTGGGCCAATGAGAACATCTCCGGTGCCCAGATCGTCCCGCTCGACACCGCCACCGACTGCTTCGAGGCGCTGCAGTCCGGTCAGGTCGACGGTATCTGCCTCGACCTCCCCGTCGCCCAGAACGATATCAAGATGAGCTATCCCGATGCCAAGGTCATCCTGGAGATCCCGACCGGTGAGCAGTACGGCATGGTCATCAGCAAGGACAACACCGCCCTCAAGGACGCCGTCAACAAGGCCCTGGGCGAGGTCAAGGCCGATGGTACCTACCAGAAGCTCATGGACAAGTACGGGTTCCAGTAGGAGCTGGTTTTTTCGACCGGGGTCCGAAGCGGCCCCAGACCATGGTTGCCAGTCCCTGAGGATGCAGGCGCGGCCTGCAAGGGCAAAAGGTGCCCGGGGGACTTGAAGACAAGGAGGGTGTCATGAAGCAACAGAAGAGAAGGACAGCGCTCATCGCGGTGCTTGCGCTCGCGATGGCATGCATGATGGGCATGCTTGCGCTCACCGGCTGCGGCTCGTCCTCGAAGAGCGGTCTCAAACTGGTCAACGATGGCAAGCTCACCGTCATCTCCGACTGCGACTATCCGCCGTTCATCCAGCTCAACGGTGACAAGCCCGAGGGCTTCGAGTACGACCTCTGCGAGGCCATCGCCAGCAAGATGGGTCTCCAGGTCAACTACCTCGAGCCCCAGAAGTTCGACACGATCATCACCACGATCAAGTCCGGCGGCAAGGCGGACATCGGCGTCTCCTCCTTCACCATCAACGAGGAGCGTGCCAAGGAGATCGCCTTCACGGATTCCTACTTCGATTCGAACCAGGGTGTCGTCGCGCTGAAGAGCTCGGGGTATACGAGTGCTGCCGACCTTGCTGACAAGAAGGTCGCCGCACAGTCCGGTACCACGGGTCAGACCTGGGCCGAGGAGAACATCCCCGGTGTCCAGATGGTTCCGCTGGATGCTGCCACCGACTGCTTCGAGGCGCTGCAGTCCGGTCAGGTCGAGGGCATCGTCCTCGACCTCCCGACCGCGAAGTCCGTCATCATGCAGAGCTTCCCCGATGCCGATGTCATCCAGGAGGTTCCGACCGGTGAGCAGTACGGTATCGTCGTCAGCAAGGACAACACCGCCCTCAAGGACGCCATCAACAAGGCTCTCGGCGAGATGAAGTCCGATGGTACCTACCAGAAGATCATGGACAAGTACGCTGATTACTTCGGCTAGACCGACAGCTGATTCACATGCTCTGAAAGAGAGACACACGTGATTGCTTCCAGTTATCGAGAAGCGCACGTAGGGACCACCGGCAGGATTCCTGCCGGTGGTCGTGTGCGCAAGACCAGTACCTCCCATCGCCTGGCGCGGTTCTTCTCGCTGCTGCTCGTGGCCATGCTCTGCATCCCCACCGCTGCCTTCGGCCTGACGACCAACTCGACGACGGCCCGCAGCAACGAGACCGGGTCCGGGAACGCGGTGCTCGGCGGCATCCCTACCCGCATCACGTGGGAGGGTTCGGTCGGTGCAGACGAGCAGATCACGGCGATGCACATCGATTTTCCCAGCGGATGCGACCTCGATGAGGCATATCTCAAGGTCACGGCACTCGAGGGGCTGAACAGGCTGGAGGTCACCTCCGAATCCTCCTTCTCCGACAAGGCCCTCGATGTGACGTTCACCACGCCGGTTCCCTCGGGAACCACCCTGCGTCTCGAGATGCAGGCGGTCTCCCTGCCCGCACATGGTGGGGATGTCGTCCTCACGGGTACGTATACCGACCAGCAGGGTCAGACGAGTGCGCTTCAGGATTCTCCCGCCATCTCCGTGGTGCAGGTCACCACGACCGAGCGCATCGTCGGTGCCCTTGACAACGCCGAGTGGTGCAAGGCCTGGAACTCCAACAAGTTCCTCGGCACGTTCCTCAAGCCTCAGCTCATCGTCTCGTCGATCCCCTCGCTGTTCTTCGGGTGGCTGCGTGCGCTCATGCTCGTCTTCATCGGGTTCCCGCTTGCGATCCCCATCGGCCTCGGGTTCTCCTTCATGAAGATCTCGCACAGCCGGATCCTGCATTTCATCGCCGCCGTCTACGTCAACGTCATCCGTGGTACGCCGTTGTTCCTGCAGATCTACATCGCATTCTTCGGTCTCCCGCTCATGGGTATCCAGATCAACAACTACGTGCTCGGTGTGTGCGTGCTCGCCATCAACTCGTCCGCTTATCTCTGTGAGATCTTCAGGGCGGGTATCCAGTCCATCCCCAAGGGGCAGTTCGAGGCCGCCTGGTCGTTGGGCATGAGCAAGTCGCAGACGATGTTCAACGTCATCATCCCGCAGACGGTACGCCGCGTCATCCCGACGATGACCTCCGAGTTCATCCTGCTCTACAAGGACTCCTCGCTGCTCTCCGCGGTAGGCGTCATGGAGCTCATGATGTTCGCGAAGTCCATCACCGCCAACACGGGCAACATCACGCCCTACATCGTGGCGGCGGGGTATTACCTCATCGTCACGCTGCCGCTCATCCGCCTCGTCAACAAGGTCGAGCAGCGGGTCGCACGCGGCGACGGTTCCGCTTCCTCCAATGCAGGCGATACCAGGAAGCGCCGCAAGACGAAGCGTGCTGCGAAGCAGTCCGCCATGGCGATGCAGGCCGAGACCGCACAGGTCGGGCTCGTGACATCGGGCAGCCTGTCCGGTTCTGCGGGCGCCGCCGGTCATGCCGTGGGGTTCGTTGCGCAGGGTTCGACGAAGGGAGGTCCCCGTGCGTTGTCCTAAGTGTGATGCCGTCAACGACAAGACCGCGAAGACCTGCGCGTCCTGCGGGGCACCGCTCGGCAAGGATGTCGAGAAGGCTCCCGAGTTCGCGTACGATGGCCCCATGGTCAAGATCGTGGACCTTCACAAGTCCTTCGGTGACAACCATGTCCTCCGCGGCATCGATTTCGAGGTCGCGAAAGGCGAGGTGGTCGTCCTGATGGGGCCGTCCGGCTCGGGCAAGTCGACCATGTTGCGCTGCATCAACCTGCTCGAGACGCCGACATCCGGGCATATCTACATCGAGGGGCAGGAGATCACCGCCCCGGGCACCGATGTCAACAAGCTCCGCGAGCGCGTCGGCATGGTGTTCCAGCAGTTCAACCTCTTCCCGCATCTGTCGGCGAAGAAGAACGTCATGCTCGCCCAACGCAAGGTCCTCAAGCGCAGCGAGGAGGAGGCCGAACGCAACGCGATCCATCAGCTGGAACGCGTCGGGCTCGGTGACCGGCTCGACTTCCTGCCCTCCCAGCTGTCGGGTGGCCAGCAACAGCGCGTCGCCATCGCGCGCGCCCTTGCCATGGACCCGCATGTCATGCTCTTCGACGAGGCCACGAGCGCGCTCGACCCCGAGCTGGTCCGTGGCGTGCTCGATGTCATGCGTGAGCTCGCCCGTGGCGGTATGACGATGGTCGTCGTCACCCATGAGATGGGGTTCGCGCGTGATGTGGCTGACCGTGCGATCCTGTTCTCGGATGGTTACATCATCGAGGAAGGGACCCCCTCCGAGCTGTTCGACAACCCCAAGGAGGAGCGCACCAAGGACTTCCTCGGTCATATCCACGAATAGGGCCGGTTCCGGAAAGGCCCACACCCGTGCATCTTCCCGGAAGGTTCATGCAAGACAAGGTCCCCTCGGTATCGTCCGAGGGGACCTTTGGGTTCTCTGTGGTTTTTCGGGGCATGTGCATCTTTTTCCGTCAGGAGACCCTTATCGGCGGTATCCTGATGTCATGGGTTGCATGAGGTTACACTGAAAGGGGACGTTATGGATTTCAAGGTAACTGGTCGCAAGATGCAGGTTTCCGACACGCTTCGGGAGTATGTCACGGAGAAGTTGGGCAATGCGGTGAAGGTCTTCGACATAGAACCGATGACCGCAGAGGCGGTGCTCCATGTCGAGAAGAACCGCTCGAACCCGCGTTCCGCGGTCGCTGAGATCACCCTGCGCACCAAGGGCCATGTCATCCGAGCCGAGGAGGCTGCGGAGGACATGTACGCTGCCATCGACCTGGCGACCGACAAGGTCACGCGCCAGCTGCGCAAGTACAAGACGCGCATCCTCGACCGCCACAAGAGGCATGGCGCGAAGGGCAAGGTCGTGATGATGGAGGCACCGGTCGAGGCCCCGGC
>OMSY01000076.1 GCA_900313875.1 uncultured Actinomycetes bacterium | reverse complement strand
GTCTTCCAGGATGCTGCTCTCGAGCGTCTCATCCACCTCACCGACCTCGAGAAGATCAAGCTCAGTCCCGAGGATGCCCAGGCGATCGCGAAGATCGCCCAGAGGGGGGAGGAGGACAACCTCGCCATCGTCTTCCTCAACAAGTCCCACTGGTGCTGGAAGTGTCCTGCCAAGATGGTGAAGACGGGTTCTACATGGGACAAGTCCGTGCATCATGCATATTCCGATGACACCGGTCAGAAGTTCACCCATCTGGAGTGTCCGACCTGCGGGTATGAGTATATGGAGAAGGCGTACCGTTGGCAGTAGGATGTCAGCCGATACGCCACGTGCGAATGTGAGATGGATACATGGATGAAGCAAAAGACCTGATGGGCGTGAGCGAGGATGTCGCCATCGTGAGCATGGGGGGTCTTGACCCCGAGGCATACGCCTTGCGTGAGATCATCTTCAACGAGACGAGGCTTCCGGTATGGGAGGCGGCGGTCAAGCGGTACGCACCCATCCGCAGGCTCAAGGGTTACTGCAGCTACGTCAAGATGCTCGGCGACCAGGAGAAGCTGCTCGCCGTCTCGGTGCTGTCGCCGGTTGACGAGGTGCGGCGCATCGCCGCCGCCAAGCTCGAGGACAAGGGCGACCTGAGGGCGCGTTACGAGAGCACCTCCGACGAGGAGGAGCGTGCGCGCATCCTTTCCCTGGTAGATGACGACGATGGGTTCGTCGCCTCCAAGCTCTCGGAGCTGTCCGAGGAGCAGGTGGCGCACGTCTTCGAGATCGTGGAAGACCGGTCGGCGGCACGACGTCTCGTCGACCACCTTCCCGATGACCTCGCGATGGTCAAGGCCGAGGCGCGCAAGCGCTATTGCCAGCTCTCCACGGAAGCGGAGCTCCTCGAGATCCTCCGTGACGAGGCGGAGGATGACCCGCTCAAGGAGGCTGTCATCACGCAGCTCATCGCGATATGCGTCGATTCGGACCGTCAGAACAAGAAGATCGGCTTCAAGCCCGGTGATGCGGTGATCATCACCCGTTTCGCCCAGATGGGCGACGAGGGCAGCGATGCACGGACCCTGCTCGCCTTCCATCGTCTGTGCTGGAAATGCGGCAAGAAGATGGAGCTCAACGGTACCTACTGGAACACCTACGACCGGTTCGACATGGTGGACAACCCGCATGATGAGACGGTGGGGGAGGATGAGCCCTTCCTCTTCTTCGTCGACTTCTACAACACGAAACGCCGTATGGCGAGTTACAAGTGCCCCGATTGCGGCAACCAGATCGAGGTCCAGGTCGAGCCCTGGCGCTGACGGCCCCCGACATCCTCCGGTCTCATGTGTTCATCCCGCAGGCAGCACGACTTGCGGGATGAACCCTCTTGTGGGGGTGTTTGGGTTTATAATGCGCACGTGGATGCCCTGCGCTGTCGTGCGGCTCTCGGAGATGCGGTCGCCGGTGGTGCAGCGGTCTGCGGGCATCTGCGAAGAGCTGGTAGCCTTTGGTGAATCAAGGGAGAAGATGCTCGACCTCAGTCTGACCGTCGTGCTCGCCGAGGTTCTCGCGAACCCGGTGCTTCTGCTCGTGCTGGTGCTCAGCATGGGCATGCTCGTCATGAACGGCGCGCACGATGCCTCGAATGCCATCGCCACCTGCGTGGCCACCCGTTCCATGACCCCGGGCAAGGCCTTGGCCATGGCGGCCATCTTCAACTTCCTCGGGGTCGCGTTGGCGACCTTCATCTCCGCTGCGGTCGCGGAGACCATGCTCAACATGGTCAACTTCAGCGGTGGTGACCGTGCAGCTCTCGTCGCGTTGGCTGCCGCGATGGTCGCGGTCATCTCCTGGGGTGGCATCACCTGGTATCTCGGTATCCCCACGAGTCAGTCCCATGCGCTGATCGCCGGCATCACCGGTGCGGCGATCGCGCTGCAGAACGGCATCGGGGGAATCAACTTCTCCGAATGGTCGAAGGTGCTCTGGGGTCTGCTCGTGGCCGCTCTGCTGGGCTTCCTGCTGGGTTGGTCGGGTTCGAAGGCCATCGGGAAGCTCTGCCGCTGGATGGACCATCGGCGGACGTCCGTCGTCTTCGAGAAGCTTCAGATCGTCACCTCCGCCTCGCTTGCCTTCCTGCATGGGGCGCAGGATGGTCAGAAGTTCATGAGCATCTGCATGCTCGGCCTCTCGCTGTCCCTTGGGCACGGCGCCGAGGTCGGCGGGAACTTCCCGCTCTGGATCATGCTGCTCAGTTCCCTCTGCATGTGCGGGGGTACGGCCGTCGGTGGCAAGAAGATCATCAAGAGCGTCGGCATGAAGATCGTCAAGCTCGAGAAATGGGAGGGTTGCGTCGCCTCTTTCGCCGCGAGCATCTGCATCCTGCTCTCGAACCTGACCGGTCTGCCCATCTCGACGAGCCATACCAACACCACCGCCATCATGGGAGTCGGCAGCGCCAAGCAGATCAAGGCGGTGAACTGGGGATTGGCCAAGGACATGCTCCAGGCATGGATCTACACCTTCCCCGGTTGCGGTGTCATCGGGTTCATCCTCGCGAAGCTCTTCATCCAGCTGGTCTAGGATGGCGATGACCCTCATCGGGGTCCGGGTTCCCTTGTCATCATCCTGACCGTTCATGTCCGGCATCCATCATGAGGTCGGATACGTGTTGGTCGGGTTTCGGATGGGGGCAGCGGGGTTTCGGGTGCAGTCGAGGAAGGAGAGGACAAGGATGTCCATCGAGAAGGTGAAGGCGTACTTCGCGGAGTACGGCATGGAAGACCGCGT
>OMSY01000059.1 GCA_900313875.1 uncultured Actinomycetes bacterium | reverse complement strand
TGGAGGCATCGGCCAGTGCCGGGAAGACCTTCACGGGACGCAGGTTGGCGAACAACCCGAGCTCCTTGCGCATCCGCAGCAGACCCTGTTCGGGACGCGGGGCCCCGGGCACGGTCGTGTCCCACTTCGGGCCACCCACGGCACCGAGCAGCACCGCATCGCTTGCCTGGATGGCATCGAGGGTCTCCTCGGGGAACGGGTCCCCATGACGGTCGATGGCAATGCCGCCGAGGTCGACCTCGACATATGAGAACCCGACCCCATGCCGCTTGCCGGCGGCATCGAGGACCTTCACCGCCTCGGCGACGATCTCGGGCCCGATGCCGTCACCGGGTATCAGGCAGACCCTGTGCTCCATGCTCAATCCTCCCCCCGGACGGAAGCTTGCCCCGTCGTCCGCTCTACAAGCCCTCCCGCCTCGATGATCTCGGTGATGAACGCCGGGAACGGCTGGACCGGGAACCGCTGACCGGTCGTCTCATCGAGGATGAGACCGGCGTCGGTATCGACGCAGACCACGTCCCCGGCGGAGATGGCGTCGACGGCTTCCGGGCATTCCATGATGGCAAGGCCCATGTCGATCGCATTGCGGAAGAAGATACGCGCAAAGCTCTTCGCGACGACGCAGTCGATACCCGCGGCCTTGATGGCGATGGGGGCATGCTCCCGCGACGACCCGCATCCGAAGTTCTCCTCCGCGACGATGAGGTCCCCTGGCATGACCTTCGAACGGAAGCCCGGGTCGAGGTCCTCCATGCAATGCTCGGCCAACGATGCCGGATCGGAGGTGTTCATGAAACGCGCTGGGATGATGACGTCGGTGTTGACATCGCGACCATAGCGATGGACCGTTCCCCTGTACCTCATGCTCACGCCTCCTTCACGTCGGACGGTGCCGCGATGTGCCCGCAGACCGCAGATGCCGCAGCCACCTGCGGCGATGCGAGGTAGACCTCGGAAGCCGGGTCGCCCATGCGCCCGACGAAGTTGCGGTTGGTGGTCGCGACGGCACGCTCCCCCGCGGCGAGGCATCCCATATGCCCGCCCAGGCATGGACCGCATGTCGGCGTGGATACCGCACAGCCGGCATCGAGGAACACCTGCATGAGCCCCTCCTCGATGCAGTCGGAGAAGACCTGCTGCGTCGCGGGGATCACGATGCAGCGCACGCCGCTGGCAACCTCGTGCCCACGGAGCACCTCGGCGGCAGCCCGCATGTCCTCGATGCGACCGTTGGTGCATGACCCGATGACCACCTGGTCGATGTCGATACCATGTGCCTCGGAGACGGGATGGGTGTTGGAGGGCAGATGCGGAAAGGCGACCTGGGGCTCGATACCACTGGCATCGACCTCGATGATGCGGGCATAGGAGGCACCCTCGTCGGAACGGTATTCCCGCCAAGGACGCTCCGCCCGTCCTTGGAGATAGCCACGCGTGACCTCGTCGCAGGCGATGAGCCCCGTCTTCGCCCCTGCCTCGATGGCCATGTTGCAGATGGTGAGACGGCTCTCCATCGAGAGCGACCCGATGGTGCTGCCGCGGAACTCCATCGCCTGGTAGAGTGCGCCGTCCACACCTATCATGCCGATGAGATGGAGGATGAGGTCCTTGCCCCCGACGCCGGGAGCGAGGGTTCCCTCGATATCGAAACGGATGGACTCGGGCACCTTGAACCAGGCCTTGCCCGTCGCGAACGCCACGCCGACGTCGGTCGAACCCATGCCGGTCGCGAACGCACCGAGCGCACCGTAGGTGCAGGTATGCGAGTCCGCCCCGATGACGAGGTCGCCGGATACGACGATACCCTGTTCGGGAAGGAGCGCATGCTCGATACCCATGCGGCCGACCTCGTAATAATGCGGGATGCCCTGTGCGTGCGCGAACCCACGCATGACCTTGGCCTGCTCGGCGCTCTTGATGTCCTTGTTCGGCGTGTAGTGATCGGGGACGAGCACGATCCTATCGGGATCGAAGACCCTGTCGGCACCGACACGGTCGAACGCGCGTATGGCAAGGGGGCCCGTGACATCGTTGGCAAGCACCAGGTCGACATCGCATTCAATGAGCTGCCCGGGCACCACCTCGGGCAGCCCCGCATGTGCGGCAAGTATCTTCTCGGCCATCGTCATGGGACGGGAGGTCCTGATGGGCATATGGATCACCAGCCTTCCTCAGGCAACCGCGGCGGTCTTGGAGAGCAGGCGGTTGAGCGCGTTCACGTATGCCTTGGCGGAGGACACGACGATATCGTTGTCGGCACCGCGGCCCGTGAAGACCTCCCCGTCGGGTGCGGTGATGCGGATCGTGACCTCGCCGAGCGCATCGATACCGCGCGTCACGGCCTGGACGACGAACTCCGTCAGGTCGTTCTCCACCTGCACGATCTTGTTCACGGCCTTGTAGACGGCATCGATGGGACCGGTGCCGTAGGCGACGTCCGTGTACTCCACGCCCTCGCGGTCGACGAGGGTGATGGTGGCCGTCGCCTTCAGGGGGGAGCCGCACGAGATCTGGACGGCCACGATGCTGTAGATCGCCGTGGCGTTGCGGTCCTGCTCGTTCACGAGGGCCTCGAGGTCCTCATCGTAGACCTCCTTCTTCTTGTCCGCGACATCGAGGAACGCCTGGTACAGGGCATCGAAGCGCTCCTCGTCGACCGTGATGCGGAGCGCCTCGAGGCGCTTGCGCAACGCGGCATGCCCCGAACGCGCGGTGAGGATGATCTGGCTCGCACCCGCACCGACCTCGGCGGGGTCGATGATCTCATAGGTGTCACGACTCTTGATGATGCCATCCTGGTGGATGCCGGAGGAATGCGCGAAGGCGTTGGCACCGACGATGGCCTTGTTCGGCTGCACGTTGATCCCCGTTATCGAGGAGACCATACGCGAGGCCCGCACGAACTCGGTGGTCACGATATCGGTATGGGCGTCGAGCTCCTCGCCATGCATCCTCATGGCCATGACGACCTCCTCCATGGCCGTGTTGCCCGCTCGTTCGCCCAAGCCGTTGATGGTGCACTCGACCTGACGGGCACCGTTCCTGACACCTTCCAGCGTGAGCGCCGTCGCCATGCCGAGGTCGTTGTGGCAGTGGACCGAGACGATTACGTCCTCGATGCCGTCGACATGCTCCATGAGGTACCTGATGCGCCTGCCGAACTCATCCGGCATCGAGTAGCCGGTCGTGTCGGGGATGTTGAGCACGGTGGCACCGGCGGCGATGACCGCCTCGCAGACCCGTGCGAGGAACCCGTAGTCGCTGCGACCCGCATCCTCGCAGTAGAACTCGACGTCGTCGCAGAGGTTGCGTGCGATCCTCGTGGCCTCCACAGCCCGCTCGATGACCACCTCGGGCGTCATGCGCAGCTTCGCCCGCATATGGCTCTCGCTCACGCCCAAGCCCGTGTGGATACGCGGGCGCGCGCAGCCCGCGAGAGCCTCGGCGGCCACCTCGATGTCCCCGCGCACGGCACGGGTCAGGGCGCATACCGTCGCACGGTCATCCACGAGCTCCGCGATGCGGCGGACCGACTCGAAGTCGCCCGGACTCGAGACGGGGAAGCCGGCCTCGATGACGTCGACGTTAAGTCGGAGCAGCTCCTTGGTAAGTACCAGCTTCTCGTCCGTGTTCATGCTGGCGCCGGGAGACTGTTCCCCGTCGCGCAACGTCGTATCGAAGATATCGATCTTCCGCGTCATGCCGACCCCCTTTCCAAAGGTCCTCGGGGCCATCAGGCCCCGAAACAGGTTGCCTCCCCTGATGGGAGGCAACCATTCTACACATTTCGACGATGCTGGGAAGGGGAAATCCGGCGAGATGTCACAAGGTGAGGTACCAGGCAGCACTGCATTCGACGGCCTCGTCGATCTCCTCGCGGACCCGTTCG
>OMSY01000159.1 GCA_900313875.1 uncultured Actinomycetes bacterium | reverse complement strand
GGACGACCACTCCCGCGGCATCCGGCACATCCTCGAAGAAGATATAGGCCTCATCCATGGACAGGGCCTTGGTGTCGTCCTCCACGAAATGATCGGCGGTATCCTTGTCGAAGATCTCATGGTCGGTGAGCCCGACCACTTCCTCGGGTTTCGTCTTGCCGGCATACTCTGCAAATGCCTGGTTGCAGGCAAGGTACCTGCGGGTCTCAGCATCCTTGGAAAAGCTCATGGCGGGCATGTTGGTCAGAAGCGACGAGACCGAGGCCATGAACTCCGCCAGTTTCGCCGCCGACTCCATCTCCTGCATGAGTCGGCGGTTCTCCTCCTCCGTCTTCTCCGCCTCGCGCAGGGCATCCTCCATGGCACGCTCCTCGCGCATCTCATCATCCACGTCCTTGAAACCCATCATCACGCCGATCCTGCTGCCAGGCATGCGGACCCTGCCGAAGTCGATGCGGTAGTACCTCGGCCCGGATTCGAGGCTACGGATGAAGCTGACGGAGAAGAAGTCCCTTTCCTCGAGCTGTCTCAGGATATAGGGAAGCGATATCTGCTCCTGCATGCGCTCGCGGTCTTCCTCGGCCACCATCGTGTCCACGTACTGCGTCTTGGTGTCCGTGTACCTGGCGTGGCTGAGCGCGTTGCCGATGGCCTCGGCGTGGATGTCGTCCATGTCGGTGTGATAGAGCGAGCACGCTTCCGTCTCGACATCGTTGATGAGCCACACGGTGTTGTAGGAGGTCGTCAAGGTGTCGATGACCGCATCGCGGACCGCGTAGTCGTCCTCGCGCCTCGTGCGACGCTCGATGATATCGGAGATGAACACATAGTAGACACCCCCGTATGCATTCGTCACCGCATAGTGACCATAGTCATCGACCCAGCGGACCTCCCCGTCCTTGCGGACGATGCGGTACTCCACGTAGTCCATGTTGTCTTCGCTCTGGTCGACCTGCTCGGCGATGGAGGTGGAGATGGCGTCGTAGTCGTCAGGATGGAGCATGCCCTTGAACGTGAAGCCGGTCAGCGCCTTGAAATCCTCCAGACCGTCGCAGCCGAAGATGTCGAAACACGCTTTGTTGGCATACAGAAGTTCCTCGTCGGCATCGGCCCGGTAGATGAAGAAACCTCCAGGCATATGCTTGCCGAGCTCCTCTATGATGGGAAGAGTCGTCTCGTTCAGCTCAAATCTGCCATCGAACATAATCGTCATCCTTCTTATCCGTTGACCGCATCCTTGGTCCTGGCAAGGACCCTGCGTATCTCGCCCATCATCTTCTGCACATCAAGGGGCTTCGCGATATGCCCGTCCATGCCCGCCTCGCTCGCCGCCTGCACGTCCTCCTGGAAGGCGTTGGCGGTCATGGCGAGGATGGGAATGGATGCGAGCGCGGGATTGCGAAGCGCACGGATGGCCC
This sequence comes from uncultured Actinomycetes bacterium, assembly GCA_900313875.1. Lineage (GTDB taxonomy): Bacteria > Actinomycetota > Coriobacteriia > Coriobacteriales > RUG844 > RUG844. Next base: position 17,214 of record OMSY01000159.1, on the reverse strand, counting down.
TCGTGGCAGCGTAGCCGTCCATGACGGGCATCTGCACATCCATCAGCACCAGGTCGAAATGCCCCGGTTCAGACCCGGACACCTTGTCCACCGCGACCCGCCCGTTCTCAGCCGTCTCGACCTCGAAACCCTCCTGGGAGAGGATCATGAACACGATCTCGCGGTTGATGTCGTTGTCCTCGACGAGGAGCGCGCGCACCCCCTCGAAGCTGACCCCGGGCCCGTCGGCCACATCGGTCTGGGGTGTCCGCTCGGGAGCCTCGACCACCGGGAACGCAAGGCGCACGGTGAACTCCGTGCCCATGCCCTGCTCGGTCTCGACGTCGATGGTGCCGCCCATGAGGTCGACGATGCTTCTCGTGATCGAGAGCCCCAGGCCGGTGCCCTGGATGCCGCTGACCGTGGAGGTGCGCTCGCGCTCGAAGGGGGCGAACAGCTTCGCCGCGAACTCCGGGCTCATGCCGATGCCGGTGTCCCTGACGCGGAGCTCGAACGACGCGGTCTCCGCCCCGGAATCGAAGCCCGTCTGCGCGAGCACCACGGAGACCATGCCGCCCTCGGGGGTGAACTTGTACGCGTTGCCGACCAGGTTCAGGATCACACGGTCAAGCCGCTTCCCATCACAGAGAACCCAAGGGTCCCTGACATCCACCATATCCACGAGAAAGCCGATGTTCTTCTCGGCCATCTGCGTGGCGAACAGCTCCTGCGTGTCCCTCATCATCTGGGTCAGGTCGGTCGCCGCGAGGTCGAGCGTCATCTTGCCGCTTTCGACCCGGCTCATCTCCAATATGTCGTTGATGAGCGACAGCAGATGCTTGCTTGATGAATCGATCTTGTCGAAATAATCGTGCATCTCGTCTTCGGTCACACCATCGCGCCGGGCCAGCTCCGTGTAGCCGATGATGGCGTTCATGGGCGTACGCAGGTCGTGCGACATGTTGAACAGGAAATCCGTCTTGGCACGGCTGGCCTTCTCGGCGGTGGCCCGCGCCTCCTGCAGGCGCCTCTGCTCCTGTTCCTCCTTGTCATGCAGGGCGGTGATGTCCTGGGTGCCGACGACCATGCGGACGGGCTCGCCATCCTCTCTCTCGGTAACGATGAAATTGCAGGTCAGCCAGCTGGTCCTGAACACGTTGGCATGCAGGCGGATAGCCGTCCTATCGGTGCCCCTGAGCACCTCCCTCATATTGTCCAGCGACAGGAACCCACGCGCCGCACCCCGCTCCTGCTTCTCGGGCATATGCCTCACCATCAAGTCGACCAAGTCGGGGTACATCCCCTCGCGCGGCCATTCCTCGCTGGGGATGCTGTCTTGCAGGTAACGGTATTCACCCGTTCTCATGTCCACACCCACGAAGGACTCGAACATGCGCGACACGCCGACCGACACCTCGTTCGCATCACGGTTGGCGGCATGGACGCGTCTGTTCTCAAGCACCATGTCGAACGCGAGGATGATGCTGTAGGCAGTGAACAGCGCCGTCAGGACGATGACGAGCCGGATTCCCTCACCATTGGCCTTCTGGAGAATCTGCTGAGAGGCCGCAGGTGGGAAATTGCGGATCAACATCCAGTCCTGATACTTCAGGCCTGCGGCAAAACCCGTGGCATCTACGCCATCTTCCGTATACTCGAAGGCGGTTTTCTCACCAGAGGCGAACGCCGCCTTCATGTGCTCGATCTCGTCCCCGGTGCAGCGACCGGTCTTCTCCATGTACTCGAAGTAGTTGTCGTAGTCGACCTGGACGGTGCCGCCCATGATCGTGCCATCGGCATCGCACAGCCAACCCTCCCCCTCATGACCGAACAGCTCGAAATCCAGGAGGTTCTCTATGTATTCCTCGCCGTAGAAGCCGACCATGACACCTATGATCTCGCCCTTGTAGTAAACCGGGGAATAGAAGCCCACCTGTTTCTCGCCGGTCACACGGGACTTGGCGACGTAGGTGATGCCGGTTTCACCGCGCATGCCAGCTTGGAAATACTCCCGGTCCGCAAGGTTGGCCTGGAGGCCCTTGCTGGTATAGTTGTCCCCCTGGGCATCGATGAAACGAAGTCTGTTGAAAACGGAATTCTCCTCGTAATCCCTCAGCAGCGGCACATCGGGGGATTTCGACGTCAGGTTCTGACCGTATAGGTAAGCCGTCGTATGGATGGACGAAAGGTCCTCCGAGAACAGGTTGTCCACGGAGATAGCACGTTGCGTCGTGAGTTCGTTGAGATATTCCTCGTTCTGACTGTAGATACGGTCGGAGTTGTCCTTGATGAACACCGCAAATGCGCACACGATCCCAATCGCAAGCAGAACCGTCAGAACGATCCTCTTGATATGCGTTTTGCTCATCTTGTCACCTGCCTCGGGCGGGATGTCGGGCACACCCTGCTCAGCCAGACCTCAGACACCGGCCACATCGTATCGGGGTACGCGAGATGGCGGGCTGCATACCATGGAAGCGTCTGCGAAAGCGCAAGCATCGCGACCTCTCCGCCGTACTGAGCACAGCCATACGGGGAACAAAGGCGATGCGCTGCGAACGGCATGCATCACGCCCTTTCACCTCAGCCGTCAATCAAAGCCTGGAGCTGCTGTCTCAAGCCCAGGAGTTCATCGCACATGGGGGCATAATCCGCCTCGGTCTCCGCGCGGAGCAGCTCCGTCATCTCGGAGGCAATGGTGAAAAGCGGCGTCAGGGAAAGGTTCCCGACCAGACCCTTCAAGGCATGCGCAGCCTCGAATGCCGCCTTGAAATCCTGCGCACCGATAGCGTCGGCCAGCTTCTCGAAGTTCGCATCGCCAACGGCCATCGCAACGAGCCGGAGATAGAATTGCTCGTTGTTCATGCAACGTGCGAGGCCTTCTGCGGTATCCGCCCCGAACTCCTGCAACGCATCGACAGTCAGCATCTCCATTACCTCCATCAGGATAGTGCGCGCCTCACCGGTCACGGCCCGCCTCGTCGGCGGCGGATCGCCCCACTCGCTCGCAATCGTTTCTTCTCCGGTTGCATTATACCCGCTGCCTGCCCGGTTTTCGCCATGAGAGGCCCTGTGCCTTGCAAAGCCTGCCGTTTTTTGGTCGATTCGTGCCTAGAACCGCAGTCAGCTGCCCTCAAGACCCTGCTGTTCACCACCTGGAACCGGAAATCTGACGAAATGACGCAAACCCGCAACCCGGTGCCCACAGCATGAAGGCACCTTGTCCGGGGTATCGGTGCTTCGTGAACCGCTCACGAGAATGCAGGGTCCGTGACCGCCTTCACCGACGGTATCCGCCTCATCCGGGCAACCGCCATCTCACCCGATGGCAGAACCGACCTCGCGGAAATGTTGCGATCGCAGACCCATCAGGAGAAGCGCTGATGACCCATGAGGCTCGACACCACCCGCTCGCAGACAACGGCGGAGAACAGCGGTGTTCCTGTCACCTTACTCCCCCTCGGAGGCAAGGATCCGCCCCACGAGTTCGAGCTTCCTCTCGAACACCTCTGCCGGGACGAGGGCGAACCCCTCACCGTCCTCGCTCATGAGGATAAACCGCTGGCCGGCGGAGAGACCGAAATGGTCGCGCGCCGCTTTCGGGATGACGATCTGGCCACGCTCGTTCATCGTGACGGCACCCCACATGTTCTTGCCCTTGGGGGCAGGTGGCAGTATGCGGCCGTCATCGAGCTCCTCGGTTCTCAGTAGGCCGTCGACCGTGGTGCCGTATACCTGCGCGAGTCGTGCGCACTTCTCGACGTCGGGCACGGTGGCGCCGCTCTCCCATTTCGCGTAGGCCATCCGATGGTACCCGTGGAATAACCGAGACGCTTCTTTACCTGCGCTTCGTTTCCCGCAAGCGGCATACCGAAGTAGCAGACCTCCCCGCCATCAGGATGGACAAGGTTCAGCATCGACTTGATGGCGGTCGTCTTGCCGGCGCCGTTGCGGCCGATGAACCCGGCGATCCTCCCCGCTGCAAGCGAGAAGGATACGCTGTCGAGCGTGAACCCACGATACGCTTTCGTCAGGCCCCGAACGGTTACGATATCCATCTCATCTTCTCAGAAAGCTTTGATTCATGTGAATACCGTAATGTCTGGTTGCGCCCTTCTCCACCAACCGCACTTGACGAATTCCAGTGATTCCCGTCAGCTTCGGTTGCCTGGTCCTTCTGACCCGCACGCGATGAGCATGCAGATGACCTTCATGGTTCCCGCACATGAGGGCGAATGGAATGGAAGGCGAGCTCCCCCGGTCCGGAACGGCCAGCAACCCACCCCATGCGGGACCCTTTGTTAAATCCGTATTTCCATTTCCGCCAGGTCGCCACGACATGCCCATAATCGATGCTGACGTCATGCGGCCAGACCTCGAGGAGGACGACCATGTGCGGCATATGCGGTTTCACGGGAGCGACCGATGACACCGGTGACCGCGCATCGCTCAAGGCGATGTGCGACATCATGGCGCATCGGGGACCCGATGGCGAAGGGCTCTACATCGAGGACGGCATCGCGCTCGGGCACAGGCGCCTATCGCTCATCGACCTGAAAGGCGGGGGACAGCCCATGGTGCGTTCGGGCAGCGGTTTCGATGCGATGGTCTCGTCACCCGCCATCGTGCTCGAGCACACCCGCGGCGCATCGGTCCCGGTTGCCACCACAGGGCCCGTGCGGGATTCCGGATACAAACGCGGTCGCTGGTCCATCGTCTTCAACGGTGAGATCTACAACTACCGCGAGCTGCGTGCCGAGCTGCAGGGAATGGGCTTCAGGTTCGCAACCGACTCCGACACCGAGGTGCTGCTCGTCGGTTACATCGCCTGGTCGGAAGCCGTGCTGCAGCGCCTGCGCGGCATGTTCGCCTTCGCCATCTACGATGCGGAGACCCACGAGCTTTTCTGCGCCCGCGATTTCTTCGGCATCAAGCCGTTCTACTACACGGTACAGGACGGGCGCTTCATCTTCGCATCCGAGATCAAGTGCATCCTCGAGCACCCAGCTTACGAACGCAAGTTGAACGAGGACGCGCTTGCCCAGTACCTCTGTTTCCAGTTCTCGGCGCTGCATGAGACCTTCTTCGAAGGCGTGTACAAGCTGCCACAGGGACACTGCCTGCGTGTCACGGCGGATGGGTCGGTCGAGACCGGACGCTATTGGAAGCCCGAATACCATCTCGACGGACAGCGCGACGAGCAGGAGACGGTCAACGCAATCGACCGCACGATACGTGATTCGGTACGCTATCACAACGTAGCGGACGTCGAGGTGGGCTCGTTCCTCTCCAGCGGCATCGACTCCAGCTACCTGGCCGCATGCTTGACGAGGGAGAACCCCGCCATCAAGACGTTCACCGTGGGGTTCGCCGAATACGCAGGCGAACGCGATGAGGTGAGCTGGGCACAGGAACTCGCCGACAGGCTCGATATGGAAAACGACGCCCATCATATCTCCGAGGAGGAGTACTGGAGCGTGCTGCCGCTTGTGCAATGGCACATGGACGAGCCCTCGGCCGATCCCAGCGCCGTGGCGCTGTACTTCGTCGACCGGCTCGCCGCACGCCACGTGAAGGCCGTGCTCTCGGGCGAGGGGGCAGACGAGCTCTTCGGCGGCTACCGCGTCTACCAGGCCCCACTCGCGAATGCGCATGTGGGAAAGGTGCCCAAGCCGTTGTTGCGTGCAAGCTCGAGAATGCTCAGGGCTGCAGGTAGGCGTGGGGCGAACTTCCTGGAACGCGCTTCCGAGCAGGTCGAGGATTGGTACTACACGAATGCGCACGGCGTCGCCTTCTCGCCCAGGGAGCGCAACCAGGTCCTGAGCGCAAGCATGCTCGAACGCTTGGCAGGGACACGGCATCTCGGAGCCCGTCATGCCATCGGGCTGGGCCCTCGGAAACCGCACGACGCGAACCAGGCGGACGACGTCACGATGGGCATGTTCACACCTCAGCAGCTGGCCGCGCCCGTATATGCCGAAGCCACGCATCTCGATGAGCCGACACGCATGCAGTACGTCGACCTGTGGTTCTGGCTCGTCGGCGACATCCTGCTCAAGACGGACAAGATGTCCATGGCCCACTCGCTGGAATCCCGTGTCCCCTTTCTCGACCGCAAGGTGTTCGAGCTCGCAGCGACCATACCCACACGGCAAAAAATCGATGAAGGGCAGACGAAACTGACGCTGCGCCAAGCCGCCGAGCGCGCTATCCCACGTGATTGGGCGCAGAAGGAAAAACTCGGCTTCCCCGTTCCCATCGCGGACTGGCTACGCAAGGACCGTCACCAAGACCAGGTGAGACGTGCGTTCACGAGTCCCGAGGCTGCACGGTTCTTCAACGTGCACGAGCTGCTGCGCCTGCTCGATGGGCACCGTGCCGGTGCAGACAACTCACGACGCATCTGGATCGTCTACTCGTTCCTCGTGTGGTACCGTGTCTTCTTCGTCGAACGGGCGAAGCCCGGCGAAGCTTAACCTCCCTGAAACGCGGACGAAACGGATGGGACACGCTGCGTCACTAGACTGTTGCCATGATCGGGGACGTATACCCACAACTCGAGCGGTTTGACCCTATCAGGGGAGCGACATGACACACAAAATGACATCCGAAGGTGCCGACATGGGCCTTTACAGAAGCGGATTCGAACACGACGCATGCGGTATCGGGGCGTTGGCCCATCTCAAGGGCAAGCAATCCCATCAGATGATCGACGACGCGCTGTCGATGCTCGTGAACCTTGAACACCGAGGTGGCGTGGGTCTCGAGAGGAACACGGGCGACGGAGCGGGCATCCTCCTCCAGATTCCCCACCGCTTCTTCCGCAAGGAAGCGCAGAAATGCGGACACTTGCTCCCCTCCGAAAGGGATTACGGCGTCGCCATGCTCTTCCTGCCCAAGGACGATGAGGGCATAACCCGCGGCATCCACGTTTTCGAGGAAGGCTGTGCCCGCTGTGGCGTGCAGCTGCTCTTCTGGAGGGACGTGCCGGTCGACCCCCATGACCTGGGTGAGACGGCGCGCTCGTGCATGCCGACCATCAAGCAGGCGTTCCTCGCCCGACCCCACGATATCCCTGCTGGTGAGGCATTCGAGCGACGTCTGTACGTATGTCGTCGCACGATCGAGAAATCAGCGGCTGCTGACCCGGGACTCGCGGGACGCATCTTCTATATCTGCTCCATGAGCGCACGGACCATCGTCTACAAGGGCATGCTCGTGTCGACGCAGCTGCGCCGCTTCTTCCGCGACCTCGACGATGCCTCAACGGAGACGGCGATCGCCCTCGTCCATTCACGTTATTCCACGAACACGACCCCCTCCTGGGAGCGTGCACACCCCAACCGCTACATCGTGCACAATGGCGAGATCAACACCCTGTGCTGCAATGTGAACTGGACACGGGCACGCGAATCCAACCTGTACTCACCGATCATGAACGAGGACCTGACGAGCGTGCTGCCCATCCTGAACGGCGAGGGATCGGACTCGGCCATGCTCGACAACGTGCTCGAGTTCGTGAAGATGAACGGCCGCAAGCTGGCACGGGCAGTCTCGATGGTCCTCCCCGAACCATGGGACAACAACAGCAACCTCTCGGACAAGCGGCGCGCCTGGGGAGCCTACCAGTCCATGCTCACCGAGGCATGGGACGGCCCTGCGGCCATCGCCTTCTCCGATGGGCACGTGACAGGAGCCACCATCGACCGCAACGGCCTGCGCCCCGCACGCTACTGCATCACGTCGGATGACCGCCTGATACTCTCGAGCGAGGTGGGCGTGCTCGATGTCGACCCATCGAGCGTGCTCATCGCAGGCAGCCTCGGGCCCGGGCAGATGATGCTCGTCGACCCGGACCAGGGACGCGTGCTCTTCGATGATGAGATCAAGGACGGTTTCGCGAACGAGAAGCCCTACCGCAGCTGGATCGACGCCGAGATGCTCACGCTCGACGAACTCGTGGACGGGTCGGGGGCACATGCCGCGACCTATCCCGATGCGGATATCCCCCTTCACGAGCGGCAGGCCCAGCATGGTTACTTCTTCGATGACATCGAGGAGGCCATCATCCCCATGGCGGAGAACGGTGCCGCACCGCTGGCGTCGATGGGGGTTGACGTCCCGCTCGCATGCCTCTCCGAGAAGCCACGCAGCTTCTTCGACTATTTCAACCAGTTGTTCGCGCAGGTCACGAATCCGCCCATCGATGCCTTGCGGGAGTCCTTCATCACCTCGACGTTGCTCTATGTCGGCAGTCATGGCAACCTGCTGGAGGATGCCCGCTCCAACTGCCGGCTGGTGCGTCTCGACACCCCCCTGCTCGAACAGGCCCAGTTCGACGCGCTTGCCCACATCGAGCACCATGGCTTCGAATCGGTCACCCTGCATGCGGTATACGATGCAGACGGAGGTCCGCACGCGCTCGACGACGCACTCAGGAACCTGCGTCGGGAGGCGGAGACCGCGGTACGGTCTGGAGCGAACCTCGTGCTGATCTCGGACCGTGCGGATACGGATCACGTACCCATACCGTCACTGCTTGCGGTGTCCTCGGTGCACAACCATCTGCTCGGAAAGGGCCTTCGCACACATGCCGACATCATCGTGGAGAGCGGGGACGCCATCACGCCGCATGATTTCGCTGTGCTCGTAGGCTACTCCGCATCGGGCATCTTCCCCTACCTTGCACATGACACGATCAGGAAGCTCTGTGACCGTGGCGTGATCGAGCTTGACGCAGATGAGGCGATAGGCAACTATGACCGTGCCATCGTCGCGGGCATCGTGTCCATCATGTCGAAGATGGGCATCTCCACCATGCAAGGGTACCATGCCGCCCAGGTGTTCGAGGCCGTTGGCCTGTCGGACAAGCTCGTAGAGGAGCACTTCACGGGCACGGTCAGCCGCATCGGTGGACTTGGGATAGATGACGTGCAGCGCGAATGCGACGAACGTCAAGCCCTTGTCCATCTGCAGCGCAGAAGTCCCTCCCCGGACCAGCTGCCCAGCTCGGGAATGACCTCATGGCGTCCCCTCGGCGGCGAGGAGCACCTCCTGAACCCGATGACGATCAACCTGCTGCAACGTGCGGTGCGGGGAAACGACCTCACGCTGTTCGACGAGTACAGCGATTCGATCCATGTCACCGGCCGCGCCATCATGCTCCGCGACCTGCTGGAGTTCGCCCCCACCGGCAACCCCATCCCCCTCGATGATGTGGAACCCGCAAGCGAGATCGTCAAACGCTTCAACACAGGCGCCATGAGCTACGGCTCCATCTCGCAGGAGGCCCACGAATGCCTCGCCATCGCCATGAACCGGATCCACGGTCGGTCGAACAGCGGCGAGGGCGGCGAGGACCCCGCTCGCGAGACGACCCTGCCGAACGGGGACAGCATGCGCTCGGCAATCAAGCAGATCGCCTCGGGGCGCTTCGGCGTGACGAGCCGCTACCTCATGAGCGCTGATGAGATCCAGATCAAGATGGCCCAGGGGGCGAAGCCCGGCGAGGGGGGTCACCTGCCAAGCGGGAAGGTCTGGCCATGGATCGCCCATGCGCGTCGCTGCACACCGGGCGTGGGGCTCATCTCGCCGCCACCGCACCACGACATCTACTCCATCGAGGACCTCGCCGAGGTCATCTTCGACATGAAGAACGCCAACCCACGTGCCAGGATATCGGTGAAGCTCGTCGCCGAGGCCGGGGTGGGCACCATCGCCACGGGCGTCGCGAAGGGCGGCGCCCACAAGATCCTGATCTCGGGAAGCAACGGCGGCACGGGTGCAGCTCCACGTGACTCGATCTACCATGCAGGCCTCCCGCTCGAGCTCGGACTGGCCGAGACACAGCAGACGCTCCTGCGCAACGGGCTGCGCTCACGTGTCGTGCTCGAGGCAGACGGCAAGCTGATGGACGGCCGCGACGTGGCGATCGCCTGCCTGCTCGGAGCCGAGGAGTTCGGATTCGCCACCATGCCGCTCATCGCGATGGGCTGCCTCATGCAGCGCGACTGTCAGCAGGACACCTGCCCGGTCGGCATAGCCACACAGAACTGCCGGCTGCGCAGAAGGTTCGGCGGCAAGCCGGAACACGTCGTGAACTTCATGATGATGGTCGCCGAGCAGCTGCGCTGCATCATGGCCGACCTGGGCTTCGCGAAGGTGGAGGACATGGTGGGACACTCCGAATGCCTCCGCCAGCACACGCATGCACACAGCTGGAAAGCCGGCCTCCTCGACCTCTCGCCCCTGCTCGTCAGGACACGGGCGGAGTTCGGCCAGTCGCTCCCGGGTACTGACTGCCCTCATTCCCTCGCCTCATGCGCGCCGGGGGACACCCTCCCGCAGACCCTCGATGCGACGCTGTTGATCCCCTATACGAACGATGCGCGTAACGCGCTTGCATCCCAACGCTTCCACGTCGACATCGCCAACGTGAACCGGTGCGTCGGGACGATGTTGGGTTCGGAAGTGACCAGGCGCCATGCGGAAGGCCTGCCGGACGAGACGCTGACGATCGATTGCACGGGGTCGGGCGGCGTGAGCTTCGGCGCCTTCCTCCCAGCGGGCATCACACTCAATATCGAAGGTGAAGCGAACGACTTCCTCGGCAAGGGGCTGTCGGGCGGCATCGTCACCGTCAAGCCCCCACGTGCGGCAACGTACCGTCCGGAGGAGAACATCATCGCCGGCAATGTCGCTTTCTACGGAGCCACCAGCGGCAGGGGGTTCGTGAACGGACTTGCCGGCCAGCGCTTCGCCGTGCGCAACTCAGGGGCGACGCTGGTCGTCGAAGGCGTGGGGAACAACGGTTGCGAGTACATGACAGGCGGCACCGTGCTGATCCTGGGCGAGGTCGGCCTCAACTTCGCGGCAGGCATGAGCGGGGGCGTGGCATACGTCTACGATGCCGAGCACACGCTCTCACAGCGTTGCAACCAGGAGATGGTCGACCTCAAGACCCCCGACCGCAACGAGCTCGACATCATCAGAAAGCTCATCGACGAGCATGCGAGACGGACAGGAAGCCCGCTCGGGGTCAAGTTCCTGTACCGGTTCAACGACATGACCGACGACTTCGTCAAGGTGATTCCAAGGGAATACGAGCACATGGTAGGACTCACCGCGGAGCTGGAGGCATCCGGGCTGGCACATGATGAGGCTGTAGCGCAGGCGTTCGAACTGAGAGGGGCAAGGTCGTAACATGGGACTTCCAGGAGCGTTTCTGAGCATAGGGCGTAAGGAGCATGGGACAAGGTCCGCCGTCGAGGCGATAGGTACGTTCGATGACTTCGTGGTCGACCTACCGGTCGATGCGCAGCGCGAGCAGGCGAGCCGTTGCATGAACTGTGGGGTGCCGTTCTGTCAGAGCGGTCTCGTCTTCAGCGGCGCACACCGTGCGACGGGGTGCCCACTGCACAACCTCATCCCCGAGACCAACGACCTTCTCTACCGTGGTCGCTGGAGTGACGCGGGCGGGCGGCTCGGGCTGACCAACCCGTTTCCCGAGTTCACGGGCCGTGTATGCCCTGCACCCTGCGAGACGGCGTGCAACCTGGGGCTCCACGACGAACCCGTGACCATCCATGACAACGAACGTGCCCTTTCCGACCATCTTTGGGAACAGGGTATCGACCCCCTGCCCCGGGCCGATGCATCCGCCCCATCGGTCAGCGTGGTCGGATCCGGACCTGCTGGACTCGCAGCTGCATGGGAACTCGCACGACAGGGCATACGCGTGCGTGTCTACGAGCGCGATGACAGGCCAGGCGGCCTGCTGATGTACGGCATCCCCAACATGAAGTTGCCGAAATGGGTGGTCGACCGCCGTGTGAAGCTGATGGAAGCCAGCGGGATCGAGTTTCTCTGCAACATCGATGCCGTGGAAAGCGCGGAGGGGATCGCAGCGGAATCGGATGCCGTCGTGCTGGCATGCGGGTCGAGAACACCCCGCCATCTCGACGTTCCCGGTGCCACGCTCCCGGGCGTGCATTTCGCGCTGGAATACCTCGCCGAGGCAACGAAGGCCCTCCTGGAAGGCCGCGAGGCCTCCATCACGGCCGCAGACAAGGACGTCGCGGTGATCGGAGGAGGCGACACGGGGGTGGATTGCGTCGCGACGGCCCTCCGTCAGGGAGCGCGCAGCGTACACCAGATCATCCGCGCCAAGCGTCCACCGGAGGCCGCAGACGCTCCCGTCACATGGCCCGCCCCCCGCAACGTACACACGCGGTCCTATGGGCAGCGCGAGGCCATGGAGCTGCTCGGGGAGGACCCGCGCATCTGGTCGACAGACACCCTGGGCTTCATCGCAGGTGCAGGAGACGGCGTGACCGCCGTGCAGGTACAGTCCATCCCCGTCCCCCGCGATACGCGCGAGATTCCCGCCGAGCTCGTGCTCATCGCCAAGGGGTTCACGGGACCCGAGCAAACGGTACTCGACGCCTTTGCCGGATACGACAACGTGCATCTCGCAGGAGATGCCCGCATGGGGTCCACCTTGGTGGCCACCGCCATGGCCGATGCGCTGCAGGTCGCTGACGAAATCGCAAGAAAGCTCCAGGGAGATTGATGTCACGTTCTTAACACGCACGTAAAGTGTTCGAAACATGCGGCCCTTATCTTCGAAGTGGTCCTATCCAAGCCATCACCGAGAAAGGGACAATCCACATGGGACGAATCGCTGAGGAATACGGAACGCTCGTCTTCAACGACCATACGATGCAGGAGCTCCTACCATCGGAGACCTACAAGGCCCTCTCGAAGACGATCAAGCAGGGCAAACCGCTCGACCCGGACGTGGCGAACATCGTGGCCCATGCCATGAAGGAATGGGCGGTCGCCCATGGGGCAACGCATTACACCCACTGGTTCCAGCCGCTCTCGGGAATCACCTCCGAGAAGCACGATGCGTTCGTCAGCCCCCAGGGGGATGGACGGGCTATCATGACGTTCTCGGGCAAGGCGCTCATCCAAGGCGAACCCGATGCCTCGAGCTTCCCCAGCGGCGGGGTACGCGCGACCTTCGAGGCGCGCGGCTACACGACATGGGACCCGACGAGCTACGCCTTCATCAAGGATGAGGTGCTTTGCATACCCACGGCGTTCTGCAGCTACACCGGAGAGGCCCTCGACAAGAAGACACCGCTGTTGCGGTCGATGGAGGCGATTTCCCAGCAGGCCTGCAAGGTGCTCGCCCTCTTCGGCCAGGACGTCCTGCGTGTCACCACGACGGTGGGTGCCGAACAGGAATACTTCCTCATCAGGGAGTCCGACTACGAGCAACGTCAGGACCTCGTCCTGACGGGCCGCACGCTCTTCGGCGCCCCGCCCTGCAAGGGACAGGAGCTCGAGGAGCACTACTTCGGTGCCATCCGACCCACGGTGAACGAGTTCATGAAGGAGCTCGACGAGGCGCTCTGGAAGCTGGGCGTGCCTGCCAAGACGAAGCACAACGAGGTGGCCCCCTGCCAGCATGAGCTCGCCCCCACGTACGCCATCTCCAATGTGGCAATCGACCACAACCTTCTGACGATGGAGCTGATGCGCACCATCGCAAGCCATCACGGCTTGGTATGCCTGCAGCATGAGAAGCCCTTCGAGGGCATCAACGGCTCGGGCAAGCACAACAACTGGTCCATAGCGACCGACACCGAGAACCTGCTCGACCCCGGCAAGACACCCGCGAGCAACCTCCGGTTCCTCGTCTTCCTAGCCGCCGTGATCGAGGCGGTCGACGACTACCAGGATCTCCTGCGCATCACGGTCGCGAGCGCAGGCAACGACCACCGCCTCGGCGCGAACGAGGCGCCCCCTGCCGTGATCTCCATCTTCCTCGGCGATGAGCTCGAGCGGGTGATCAACGCCATCATCGCCGGCGAGGAGGACCAGACCGTCGAGAAGGTCTACATGGACCTGGGAGTGAAGGTGCTCCCGAACTTCGAGCGTGACAACACCGACCGCAACCGCACGAGTCCGTTCGCGTTCACGGGCAACAAGTTCGAGTTCCGGATGCCGGGCAGCCAGATCAACCTCGCCGACGCCAACACCATCCTGAACACGATCGTCGCGAAGTCATTGAAGAACTTCCACACGGCCGTGAAAGATGCCGACGACTTCGAGAAGGCGACCTTCGACTGGGTGCGCACGACACTCACCGAGCATGCGCGCATCATCTTCAACGGAGACGGCTACACGGATGAATGGGTCGAGGAGGCCGAGCGGCGAGGGCTGCTGAACCTCAAGTCGACCGTCGATGCCGCCCCGCACATGCTCGACCCGAAGAACATCGCGCTGTTCAAGGAGTTCGGGGTATTGGACGAAGTGGAGAATCGGAGCCGCTACGAGGTGAAACTCGATACCTACTCCAAGCTCATCAACATCGAGGGCCAGACCATGAGCCACATGACCAAACGCAAGATCGCACCCGCAGTGAACGCGTTCGCAGAACAGGTGGCCGACACCGTGAACGCCAAGAAACAGGCGAATCCCGAACTGCGGCCAACAGCAGACCTGAAACTGCTCGACAAGCTCAACGACGGGGCAAACGAGATCTCCGATGCGGTCGATGTGCTCGATGGGGCGCTCGCGAAGGCACAGGGCATGACCGATGCGCTCGCGAAGGCACGGTCCTACCACGACGATGTGCTCTCCGCCATGGAGAGGCTGCGCGCTGCATGCGACCAGATGGAGACGATCGTCTCGACCAAGGCATGGCCGCTGCCGACGTACAACAAGATACTGTTCTATTGCTAGAAACCGACAGGGGGAAACAACGAGGGTGATGCCGCCTGCCCCAGAAGCTGGCGGCATCACCCTCGCCAGGCAACCGAATGATGGGAGGTGCACCATGGCAGCATTCGATAGGGTCAAGTGCGGTATCCCCACGCTCGACCCCGTGTTCGACAATATTCGCTTGGGTGACAATGTGGTATGGCAGCTGAGCAGCCTTGATGACTTCCAGATCTTCTTCAAGCCGTTCGCTGCCCAGGCAATCCGTGATGGGAGGAACCTGGTCTACATCCGGTTTGCCTCGCATCCGCCCCTGCTCGACCCGGTCGATGGGCTGAAGATATACGAATTCGACCCAAAGGAGGGCTTCGAGACCTTCACGGTGGCGGTCAGGCGCGTGATCACCCAGGAAGGCAGGGATGCCTTCTATGTGTTCGACTGCCTGAGCGAGCTCCAGGTCGCATGGTCGTCGGACCTGATGATGGGGAACTTCTTCCGTGTGACCTGTCCGTACCTGTTCACGTTGGACACGGTGGCTTACTTCCCCATCCTGCGCGGCAGGCACTCGTTCGCTGCCGTGGCCAAGATACGCGACACGACGCAGCTGTTCACCGACGTGTACCGGGCACCCGACGAGCTGCTCATCCACCCGCTGAAGGTCTGGAACCGCAGCTCGCCCACGATGTTCCTCCCCCACAGCTTCAATCTCCAGACGGGACTCGTGGAAGGGTTGACCGATGGTGTGGGCATGAGCCGCTTCTACGCGCAGAAGGAGAAGGAGGAGGGCCTCGACTCCGGAGAGCGCAACATCGACTCATGGGACCGCTTCTTCATCGATGCACGACGGGCGTACTCCGAAGACAACCTCGATGACCAGGAATGCGTGCGCATGTGCAACATGATGATGACGAAGGACAAGCGCATGCGCTCCATGGTCCAAAGCTACTTCAAGCCCAATGACTATTTCGCGGTGCGCAACCGCATGGTGGGCACGGGGTTGGTTGGCGGCAAGACATGCGGCATGCTGCTTGCACGCAAGATCCTGGAGAACGACCTGCCGGAATCCCATGCGTTCATGGAACCCCATGATTCCTTCTACGTGGGCACCGACGTGTTCTACACGTTCATCGTGCACAACGACCTGTGGAAGCTGCGCATCAGCCAACAGAGCGGTGAGGGCTTCATCGAAGCTGCCCCAGCTCTCCAGGAAGGCATCCTCGCCGGCTCCTTCCCGTCCGACATCCATGAGAGCTTCATGCGCATCATCGACCACTTCGGACAGGTCCCCATCATCGTCCGCTCCTCCAGCTTCCTGGAGGATGGGTTCGGCAACGCGTTTGCAGGGAAATACGAGTCCGCCTTCTGCCCGAACATCGGGGATGCGGAGACACGGCTCGCCCGCTTCGAGGACGCGGTGCGCTACGTGTACGCATCGAGCCTTGACCGCTCCGCCCTGGAGTACCGCGTCCGCAACGGACTCGATGTCTGCGAGGAGCAGATGTCGCTGCTCGTGCAACGCGTGAGTGGCTCGCATCTGCCCGAAGGATGCTTCATGCCCACGGCGGCAGGCGTCGGCTATTCGCACAGCGCCTACTGCTGGATGAAGGGTATGGACCCTGATGCGGGGATGCTGCGTCTGGTCATGGGCCTGGGCACAAAGGCGGTCGACAGGACCGGCAAGGACTATCCGCGTATCGTGAGCCTGGACAGGCCCAGCGCCACGACAGCGCAGACCGTGGCCGACAAGCATCGTTTCTCGCAGCGCAGCGCGAACTTCATCGACCTCACTGCGCCGGCATTTGCCGAAAGGCCCTGCACCGAGCTCGCACCACTCCTGTCGGAGCAGGCCCGTGCCGCGGTGATGGAACATGACCATGATGCCGAAAGGGTCCTACGGGAGCGAGGCGCCTATCGACCGGTGCTGTTCGCCTCCTGCGATGGCCTCGTGAAGAACAGGACCTTCACCTCGCTCATGGGCAGCATCCTGAAGACGCTTGACCAAGCCTACGACCACCCGGTCGACATCGAGTACACCGTGAACGTGGGTGAGGATGGCTCGTTCATGCTGAACCTGCTGCAATGCCGTCCATTGCAATCACTGTCGGGCCCGAACGCGGTGAGGTTCCCCGTCGACGAGGTGGCAGATACCGTGTTCCATATCGAGGATGCCTCCATGGGCAACTCCCGCGAGGTGCGCATAGACGAGGTGGTCTATGTCGACCCCGAAGCGTACTATCGCTGCCCGTACCGCAAGAAACCCCAGGTAGCCGCGATGATATGCGGCGAGAACCGCAAGCTCGGGCAGGCAGGTTCACGGGGGTTGCTGCTCGTCCCGGGCAGGATCGGCACCTCCTCCCCCGAGCTGGGGGTGCCGGTGAGCTTCGCCGATATCTGCGGCTTCGAGGGAGTCTGCGAGGTGGCGTATTCCGGAGCCGGATATGCACCCGAGCTCTCGTACGGCAGCCATATGTTCCAGGACCTCGTCGAGGCGAACATCTTCTACGG
>OMSY01000065.1 GCA_900313875.1 uncultured Actinomycetes bacterium | reverse complement strand
GTCTGTGCCTCGAATCTCGATGTCAAGGTCGCCCCGACCCATTCCGGCATCTCCGTCGGTCCCGACGGAGGGAGCCATCAGATGCTCGAGGACCTTGCCTTGATGTGCGCTGCACCGGGGATGCGGGTACTCGTTCCGAGTGACTACCATTCCGCGAAAGCGGCATTGAGGCGTGCGGCAGATATCCCCGGTCCGGTGTACATCCGGCTCAGCCGTGCCAAGTTCCCCCAGCTCTATGCAGCCGGTGGCACCTTCGATCTCGGCTCCTCACAGGTCCTCCGCGAAGGCGGGGATGTCACTTTGCTTGCTTGTGGATACGAGGTGCATGAAGCTCTCAAGGCGGCCGGGGAGCTTGAACGCAGGGGGGTCGATGCGGAGGTCATCGACCTGCTTTCCGTCAAGCCCCTCGACGAGGAGGCCATCATCGTGTCTGCTTCCAAGACAGGTCGTGTGGTCTGCGCGGAGGAACACATGCTCAATGGGGGCCTTGGTTCCAGGGTTGCCCAAGTGCTGGCACGTAGCTGTCCCGTCCCCATGGCCTTCATCGGTGTCGATGACCGTTTCGGTCAGTCCGGGGGGTTCGACGAGCTCCTCTCCGCTTACCAGCTGGATTGTGGGGCGATTGTGGAGGCAGCACTGTCATTGTTATAATCAGGTTTCATTGTGTCGTACAGTGAAACGTAGCACCGTCTACAGATCGGAGAGATCAGTGGCGAAACACACGAAGCGCACAAGGGGTGGTCAGATCCCCAAGGCGTCACGGGAGGGCACGGGCAAGCTGTCCTCGCTCCCGTCCATCGAGGAGATGGAGGTCCAGCAGTCAGGTACCCCGGTCATCTCCTTCAGGCATCTCACCAAGGTCTACCCCGCACAGCCCGAGAAGCCGGCTCTCGAGGATATCTCGCTCGATATCTATGCGGGTGAGTTCGTTTTCCTCGTCGGCCATTCCGGCAGTGGCAAGACCACGTTCATACGTTTGCTCAACCGCGAGATCGTGGCCAGTTCGGGTACCCTCGAGGTGTCCGGTGAGAACCTGATGAACATCCGGGGATGGCGCATCCCGTATCTGCGCCGCAACATCGGTTGCGTGTTCCAGGACTTCAAGCTCCTGCCGAACAAGACCGTGTTCGAGAATGTCGCCTTCGCCCTCGAGGTCATCGGCAAGTCCCAGGCGGTCGTGGAGACGCAGACCCCTGAGGTGCTCCGTCTCGTGGGCCTCGAGTCCAAGATGGACAAGATGCCCGACCAGCTATCGGGTGGCGAGCAGCAGCGTGTGTCGATTGCCCGTGCGGTGGTCAACCGTCCTCCGCTCCTCATCTGCGATGAGCCGACCGGCAACCTCGACCCGCAGACCTCGCTGGGTATCATGCGCCTGCTCGAGCGCATCAACCGGACCGGGACCACGATCGTCGTGGCGACCCATGACCGCGAGATGGTCGACAGCATGAGGCGGAGGGTCATCGCCCTCGAGAACGGTCATGTCGTCCGCGACCAGGACAGGGGGGTGTACGGTCTCGATGCGTAGCCTTTCCTATTTCTTCAAGGAAGCGCTCATCAGCTTCCGTCGCAACATGTCCACGAACCTCGGTGCCATCATCACGATCTTCCTATCGCTGCTCGTCATCGGCGTTTTCATGCTCGGCAGCATCATGGTCAAGCATATCGTCGAGTCGGTGGAGAACCAGGTGTCCATCACGGTGTACGTGGCGGACAATGCGGCTCAGGAGGATATCGACAAGCTCCTCGGCACCATCCGTGATTATGATGAGGTGAGCGATGTCAAGTTCACCACCAAGGAGCAGGCGCTGAAGAACTTCACCGAGCAGATGACCTCCAATCCCGAGATCGTCCAGGCACTCGATGGCGCGAACCCGCTTCCCGCCTCCCTCGATGTCAACCTGTACGATCCCCAGCAGGTCGAGAACGTCGCACAGCGCATCCTCGATAACGAGACCTTCAAGAAGATCTGCGACAATTCCGGTGATCCGAGTGATTCGCTCAAGTATGGTCAGCAGACCGTCGAGCGCCTCTTCCAGGTGACCAACTACATCAGGTACATCGGTATCGCGGTCGTCGCACTGCTCGTGTTCGTGACCTTCATCTTCATCAACAACACGATCCGTCTGGCCATCCTGGCACGGCGCAGGGAGATAGCCATCATGCGTCTCGTGGGAGCCTCGAACGGCTTCATCAGGGGTCCCTTCCTCATGGAGGGTGCGCTCCAGTCGCTCATCGGAGCTGCGTTCGCCATCGTCGGTGTGGCGCTCATCAGGCGTTTCGCCATGCCGAAGCTGGCCACCGCGCTGTCCTGGTTGCCCATCTCGGTGTCGAACATGGCATTGCTCAAGATTTCCGTGCTGCTGTTGATCTTCGGTCTCATCATCGGCCTCTTCGGATCGTTGCTCGCCATGCGGCGCTATCTCAAGGTCTAGCCATCCATGACGCCTGAACAGCACGACATCTCTTCGGAGGACAGGCAGAAGACCATACAATCGCGTGAGCAGGGGAGGGTGTTCAGGCTTCTGAGCGCCCTTCTCGTCATGGTCGTCGGCTTCTGCCTGGGCTATGTCCTGAGGGATTTCTCCGGCATCAACGCCCTGCCCTCCCATACCATCCAGGAGGATACGGAGGCTCCTGCATCGGGCGTTGTCCTTGGCAACCGGGTCAACGAGGTCGCCACGCAGCTCGAGGAACATGCCTACGCACCCTCCGATATCGATACCGCCACGGAGGCGACCATCGAGGCATTGCTCGAGAGCACCGGAGACCGCCATGCTGCTTATTACACCGACTACGAGTACGGTTCCCTGCAGAAGAAGTCGCAAGGTAGCTACGTGGGCATAGGGATATCCCTGGACGATTATCGGGACAAGGCGGTCGTCATCCGCGTCTACGAGGGGAGTCCTGCGGAGAACGCGGGCATCCAAGCTGGTGATTTCATCGTCGGGGTCGACGATGACGTCCGTGACTCCATGACCGCCAAGGAGATCGTGGATGCCATCTCCGGTGAGCCGGGGACCGATGTCCGTGTTTCCTGGCGTCGCCCGACATCGCTTGATGACCCGGGTGGGGAGATGATGGACGCCGTCATGACGCGCGAGACCATCAAGATCCCCAACGTCAGTCATCGGCTCGATGGGGAGGTGGGCTACATCAGCATCTCGAGCTTCGATGGCTCTCCTGATGAGGACGTGCGTGGTGCCATCGAGGAGCTCGAGTCGCAGGGCGCACAGGGCTATGTGGTCGACCTGCGCAACAACCTCGGTGGATTGCTCGATCAGGCCGTCAAGGTCACGTCCCTCTTCCAGTCCTCTGGAAACGTCGTCGAGGTCGCCTCGCGGGGCGATGGCACCGCGAGGTTCGACGTGACGGGGGAGGCCATGACCGACAAGCCCCTGACCGTCCTCGTCAACGGATACTCGGCGTCGGCATCCGAGATCATGGCTGCCTCGCTCCAGCAGAACGGTCGTGCAACCCTCATCGGCACGAAGACGTTCGGCAAGGGCAGCGTCCAGACGGTCACGCCGCTTTCGTTCGGCGGTGCTGTCAAGTTCACCATCGCCCACTACCACACTCCCGATGGGTCGGATATCGATGGTGTCGGCATCACGCCGGATATCGTGGTCGACATGCAGCCGACGCTCATCGGGATAGGAGATGATGACGTGCAATACCGTGATGCCGTCGAGCATTGCCGCAGGCAGATAGCGGACGTTTCCGAAAAGGCTGCATGAGATGGGCCGCAAGAGGCGAGGTGCCGGGAAGTCACGGAAAGGACCGACAAGGTCGCACCACGGCACCCAGCCTTCTGGCATCCTCAGCATCACGAGACGAGGCTATGGTTTCGTGGAGACACCCGAGGGGGAGTATTACATCTCGCCGCGCCATCTGCGCGGGGCCATGCATGGTGACCGTGTGGCCGTGTCGCCGAACCGTGGCGGTCAAGGGTCGCGCCGGAGCGGACGCATCTCCCATGTCATAGACCGTGCTCAGGACACCGTCATCGGGACCTACGAACGCGATGGCGGTCTTGGCATCATCGTTCCCTATGACCCGCGGATCGGCTTCGACTTCTTCTGCGAGGCCGCGAGCTGCCCGGAAGCGCGGGATGGCGATGTCGTCCGCGCCCATATCGTCACCTATCCTTCCCGGCATACCAGTGCCGTTGCACAGGTGGTCCAGGTTATCGGAAGGGCTGACGACGATGATGTCGTCGAGAAGGTCCTGATCGGACGCAACGGCATCGAGACCGAGTTCTCGACAGCTGCCCTCGACGAGGCCGCCTCCTGTACGCTCGATGTCGATGCCGCTCTTGCCGAGACCGATCGTCGGGATCTTCGGGATGCGCTGGTGTTCACGATCGACCCTGTCGATGCACGTGATTTCGATGATGCGATCTCCATCGAGCGGAGAGGGGAGGGTGGATGGCATCTGGGCGTGCACATCGCCGATGTCTCCTCCTATGTCCCATTCGGCTCCTCCATCGACCTGGATGCCCGTCGTCGTGCGACAAGCACCTATCTTCCCGATCGCGTCATCCCGATGCTCCCCGAAGCGCTCTGCGATGACCTCTGCTCGTTGAAACCCGACTGTGACAGGCTTGCCTTCACGGTGGACCTCGAGATCGGTGCCGAGGGGCAGGTCATCTCTTCCGGGTTTTACCCGAGTGTCATCAGAAGCGATGTCCGTCTTGATTATGGTCAGGTGCAGTCGTTCTTCGAGCGCGAATCGCCTTACCCCACTCCCGAGCTCGCCCATGCGCTCGAGGCGCTGCGCGAACTCGCCTCGAGATTGCGTGCGCGACGTGTCGCCAACGGGGCGATCGATTTCGAGAGCACGGAACCTGGAGTGGTCCTCTCCGATACCGGTGAGGTCACGGACGTGTACCTCAGGTCGCGTACCGAGGCGACTGGAGCCATCGAGGAAGCCATGATCTGTGCGAACGAGGCCGTGGCACGGTTCATGTCATCCCGGGGCATGCCGATGGTATACCGTGTCCACGATATCCCCTCGCTCGAGTCCATAGCGGGTCTCAAGCCGCTCCTTCTCGAGTTGGGGTATCCGGTCGACGACCTC
>OMSY01000079.1 GCA_900313875.1 uncultured Actinomycetes bacterium | reverse complement strand
GTCCGGTCCATGGCGACCGCATGCGCAAGCTCCAGAAGGATCCTTGCAGGGAGCCCCCGTTGATACGGTTCGAGCGCATGCGCCAGCTGTGCGCCTTCGCCGGTGATGCGTCCTCTCAGATCCCGCATCTGCCTGCGCGAAGCGCGGTACCGTAGTGCGAGCAACACGCCATTGAAGAACGCAAGGCCCATGAACAGGGATGCGATGAGCATCCATGCGACATCCATCATCTACACCTCCACCTTGAGCAGCTTGCGGATGACAAGGAATCCCGCGACATCGAGTGTGACCGCAAGGCAGAACATCACGATGCCCGCCGTGCTCCTGAAGAAGGTCATGAGATAGCTGGGCGAGATGAGCATGAGCGCCCCGAGCAGGACAAGCGGCATCCCCATGACGATGCGGGTGGAGAGCCTGTTCTGGGCAGTCTGGACCTTCAACGTGCGCTTGAGGTCGAGAGAATCCCTCACCGACTGCGAAGCGGACTGGAGAATCCCCCTGAGCGACCCGCCGCTGCGCTGCTGCACCGAGAGGGCGGTGGTGACGAAGGCGAGCTCCCGGATCCTCGTACGCTGTTCGAACAGGTCCATGGCCTCGGCCAGGCTGCGCCCCGCCTCGATGTCATACACCGTCTGCTGGATCTCGTTGGCAAGAGGTGCGGGACACCTCTGCGCCGCATAGGCAAGTGCCTGCGCAAGCGACTTCCCCGCACCGAGCGAGACCTCTATCGAGGAGAGCGCAGCGGGAAGCTGCTCGCGCATGCACTCACCCCTGCGCTCGTGCTCATGCATCGCAGAGAGCCAGATGATGACCGGGACGAGCAAGGCGGTCCCGAAGGCGAACCCGAGGTTGCGGGTGAGCGGCAAGATGACGAGGATGGGACACCCCGAGAGCACCATACCCGCAAACAGCAACCTCGAATCCTCGGACATGCAGCCAGCCCGATGCAAGCCGTCGAGGAACGACCTGCATGGCCGCAACCGTACCAGGCGACCCGACACCCTGCCGAACATACCGGACGGGGCCACGGGCATACATGCCTGCACGCGCACGAGCATGCGCAGAACAGGCGACGAAGGACGCCAGATGCCATCCTCTCCCACCAACCGCATCCGCATGCGTGCACGGCGCCGGGAATCCATGAGCACATCGAGCACGAGAGGAGCGAGCATCCCCGCACCAAGCGCACTCCCCAGGAGTGCCATGATCACAAGAACCGCACGCCATCCTTCCATCGTTGCACCTCCTCCCGCGTGGCCACGCCACAAGAGGGCAACTCCTCCAACCAGTCAGGTGATGCGCCATGGAGATAGCATCCCTGTTGGCGATCCCACCAGAGAACCGGCTCGAGCTGCAGCCCGCCATCCCCCCAGCCACAGGAGGTGATCGAGGTGACGCGACGGCTCCCATCACGGTTCCTGTCCTGCTGTACGACCAGGTCGATGGCAGAGGCGATCTGCTGCTCGATGATCTGCACCGGCAGGTCCATCGCATAACGGGACATCATCACGAGACGGGCAACCGCCTCGTGCGCAGACCCCGCATGCAAGGTGGTCATCGAACCCTCATGGCCGGTGTTCATGGCCTGGAGCATGTCCAACGCCTCGCCTCCGCGGCACTCGCCGACGATGATGCGGTCGGGTCGCATACGCAGCGCATTGATGACGAGGTCGCGAATGGTGACCTCGCCCCTGCCCTCGGCATTGGCGGCACGCGCCTCGAGCCGCACGAGATGCGGATGATGGAGGAAGCGGAGCTCGGCTGCATCCTCGATGGTGATGATGCGCTCGGAGGGGTCGACTTCGCATGAAAGCGCGTTGAGGAGCGTCGTCTTGCCGCCACCGGTACCCCCTGAGACGGCGATGCTCTTGCGCATCCTGACCGCCCAGGAGAGCAGGGTTGCAGCATGTTCATCAAGCGAACGGAGCGAGACGAGCTCAGCCAAGGTGAAGACCTTCTCGCGGAACTTGCGGATGGTGAGCACCGGACCATCCAATGCAAGCGGCGGGATGATGACGTTCACACGGTGACCTTGCGGCAGACGGGCACTCACCATCGGCGATTGCTCGTCCACGCGCCTGCCCAACGGGGAGACGATGCGGTCGATCACGACACGTATCTGCTCGTCATCGAAGAAGCTCGCATCGCTTTTCTCGATCCGGCCGCGGCGCTCGAAGAAGATGGAGTCAGCCGAATTGACCATGATCTCCGTGACCTCGGGATCGGAGAGAAGCCCTTCGATCGGCCCGAGTCCCAAGATCATGTCGAGCACGTCCCGTGTCGCACGTTCCGCGAGGTTCGGTGCCACATAGGAGAAGGCGGGCGAACGGAGCAGCATCTCGAGCGCGGCGGAAATCTCACGTCGCGCCCGAGGTAGGTCGTTGCGGCTGAGATGCGCGATGGTCTCGCTGGAAAGGTATGCGTACAACGCGTCACGCAACCCCGTGACAAGGCCACGGTAGTCTCCTTCCACGGATGCAGGCGCGGAAACCTGGCTCAGGAGTGACATCAGCGCCCCCTCACCTGTTCAAGCCCACTGATGCGTTTCGCCTCGGGGATGAGCCGCCGTTGCCCGACCTCGCCATCGAGCAGGCCGAACGGTTCGAGCACCTGCCCCAACACCTCCTCGAGGCCGACAGCGAGGCTGTTCCGCAGGGCGAAGAGCTCCTCGGGACAGCCGACACCCATGAGCTCCTCGACCTCGCGGCCCCCGTCGGCAAGCGCATGCACCGGAAGACCCCGAAGCAAGGGCTGGACATCGTTGGGGAGGACAGGGATACGCGTGTCGAAACGGTTCAGGACGCAGCAGGCGCGTACCCGCGGCACACCGAGCCGCCCGATGAGCTCGAGAACACGGGAACAGGACTGCACCGAAGCGATATGCTGGTTGCAAACCAGCAGGCAAAGGTCGCTCATCCGCATGATGGACACCAGGGCGTCGCCCCAGAAGGAGCCGGTATCGACCACCACGACATCATGGGAGTCGCACAGCGCACCGATCAGGTGCTCGACACGGGGCGTCACGATATCCCCGAGTTCGGGCTTGCGGGGGCTGGCATAGAAATCGACCCCACCCTGGATGCTCGATGCGAACGGCGCAAGGGCTGAAGGCGTCATCTGGCCCTCCCCGACCGAGATGACGCATTCATCGAGGGTATGAAACCCGGTAAGCCCCAGCAGATAGGAGATGACGCCGAACTGCAGGTCGCCATCCATGAGCGCACAGTGCAAGCCGCGATCGGCGAGGGAGAGTGCCGTCAGGACCGCAAGCGTCGTCTTGCCGACGCCACCGCTCCCGCTCGCCAGGACGATGACGAAGCCGGGATGGCCGGCTTCCTGCTGGTGCTGCTCCTGCTCCAGCAGGGCATTCCGTGCATCAGCCTGCCCCCGTAGCGCAGCCGGTCCCGAGACCTGCCGACCACCGGCGGCCATAGGGGATGCCGACACCATCGGGGTCATCATCCTACTCGCCACCCCCGGCTCCTCGAGATAGTCCTCGACCCTCTCATCGGTGACCATCGCCGGCACATCACACTGGCCGACAACCCCTCCACGGGGCAACGCGACCACCTCGGCCGCGCCCGCCGCGTGCGCTCGGCTCGCAAGCGAGCCGGTCACCGGCCCCTCTGTGAACAGCACGACCTGGCGCATGTGGCCACCCTGATGCGCATCAAGGCACAACGCGGCCACGAGGTTGATCGATGACACGTCCTCGACATCCGGACCAACCAGCACCATCGCATCCAGCCGAAGGGCTTTCAGGTAATCCCTGCATGCAGCACCCTTCTCGAAACACGTCGGCTCCGACCCGCCCGGATGGTGCAGGGTCACCATGTCGGCGAACCTCCGGCTTCCGCAGACGACCGTCTCTATCCGCATCGCATCTCAGCTCCTTTCAGGCCACGCATGGCCCCATGCACCCGGCAGCTCGCTGATGTCCGTCCACCACAGCTGCACGCTTCTCCGCAATCCACCGGCATCGGCACGTACGTCAGCCCGCACCCGCGCCTAGCCGGCACTCCCCTCCCCCGTGGAGGCGGCTCCCTGGGATGGCTGGGGTGCATTGGGGGACTGGTTGTCCGGCAAGGTGAGGAACAAGGTCCCCGACTGGGACGCCGCAAGAAGCTCCTGCACGGAATCGGGCGTGACGGCAAGGGTGACCCAGGAGAGCGCGGAACGGGAACCCGATGCGCCCATCGCCCCACCGTTGGTCGCAAGGACAAGGAGGTTCTCGCCCAGGAGCCCTACGCCGGAACCGGTGTCCGCGTACAGGTTGACGAGACTCCCGGAGCGCACGGCGCCACCGACCGCCTGTACGTCCTGCATGGGGACGGAGACGGCACAGAGCCCCGGCGGTACCGACACATCGGTACCTGCACTTCCGAGGCGCTGACGTGACACTGGCTCGTTCGCAAGAATCGTCGAACCGACGACGCTCCCTGCGATATCCTCGTTCGAGGGGATGCAATCGGCGGGAAGCAGGTCGACGAGCCATGGCATGCGCTTGACATCGGATGCATCGATCGTCTCCCCCGCCGCAAGGTCGTGTGCTGCGACATAGACCTCCACCTGCTCGCCACCATAACGGGCGAGGGCGTCGTCACGTGCGGCCTTCTCGGACGCGCGCACGGACGATGCATACGCGAGCATCGCAAGCGCCGCCAGGACCGCACAGGCGATGCTGATGATGAGTCGTTTGCGTGCGGTCATCCCCGCTCCCCTCTCCATCGCCCGGGAAGCACAGGCCCCGGGAACCATCGAGCAAGGAGACATGATAGGGAGCGGGTCTTTTCATCTGACCTGACGACACCGCAACGCTGACCGTCTCATATCCGAACACGATATGAGACCTGCAGGTAGCGAACTCATCAACCCTCGGCGGAAGTCAAGGAAAAACCTGCGCTCCCGGCGGCGGCGCCCTTCCCCGGGGGCAACATGCCACCACCGGAGCAGGGGTCTGCCATCGCGGGGAGCGGGGCGCCGTCCACCCTTTGCCGTCGACCCCGTCCCACACCGGCCGCAACGCCGGGAGGGCGGGACATCCGTCCCGCCCTCCCGGCGTCTACGTCACTGTATGCTATCTGACTTCGCTCTCGTCCTCCGTGGGAGCCTCATCGTCGATGACGGGAGGTTGGACCACCGGAGGCACGTGCGGGGCCTGAGGAGGCAAAGGAGGTTGTACCGCCGTCGGGACCTGGGGCGGCTGGCCGGTGGGGCCCGGTATGCCGTAGCGCTTCTCGCTCTCGGCCGCCTCCCTGCGCGCCTGCTCTGCGGCAGCCTGTGCGGCACGACGCTCCTGGTCGAGGAGATTCGCCTCCTGCGCGCTCTTGCGGGCATTGTCAGCCTGCTCCTCGAGCAGGTACTCGTCCCAGCGGTTGTCGAGCAGCGCCTGTGCCGCCTTGCCCTCGACGGACTCGCGCTCGATGAGCACGCGGGCCATCAGGTCGAGCTGCTCACGGTTGTCCTCGAGGATCTTCCGCGCCCGCTCATGGGCGGCACGCATGATGCTGGCGACCTCCTCGTCGATGCGGCCTGCGGTCTCCTCGCTGTAGTCGGGAGTCGCACTGTAGTCCCTACCGAGGAAGACCTCGTGGTTCGCCTCGCCGAAGACCTGGGTGCCCAGGGCGCTCATGCCATAACGGGTGACCATCTGACGGGCCATCTTGGTCGCACGCTCGAGGTCGTTGCTCGCACCCGTGGTGATGTCGTCACAGGCGACCTCCTCGGCGACACGGCCGCCGAGCATCATCGCAAGCTCGTCGAGCATCTGGTTGCGGGAGCTGAGGAAACGGTCCTCGTTGGGCAGCGACAGCGTGTAGCCAAGCGCCTGCCCACGCGGCAGGATCGTGATCTTGTGCACCGGGTCGGCGTTGTCGAGCAGATGCCCCACAAGCGCATGACCGCTCTCATGGTAGGCGATGGTCTTCTTCTCGGACTCGGTGATGATGCGGCTCTTGCGCTCGGGACCCGCGATGACGCGCTCCATGGCCTCGTCGAGCTCCTCCATGCCGATGAGCCGCTTGCCGCGACGTGCGGCAAGCAGGGCACCCTCGTTCATGAGATTGGCGAGGTCGGCACCGGTGAAACCGGGGGTGAGCTTGGCGAGGGTCTCGAAATCGACGTCCTGATCGAGCGGCTTGCCCTTGCTGTGCACCGCGAGGATCTGCGCACGGCCCTTGTAGTCGGGACGGTCCACGACCACCTGACGGTCGAAACGACCGGGACGCAGGAGCGCGGGGTCGAGGATGTCGACACGGTTGGTCGCGGCTATGAGGATGACCGTATCGTTCTGGTCGAAACCATCCATCTCGACGAGCAGCTGGTTGAGCGTCTGCTCGCGCTCGTCATGACCACCGCCGAGTCCCGCACCACGCTGACGGCCGACGGCGTCGATCTCGTCGATGAAGATGATGGAAGGAGCGGCCTCCTTGGCCTGTTGGAACAGGTCGCGGACACGCGAGGCGCCGACACCGACGAACATCTCGACGAAGTCGGAACCGGATATCGAGAAGAACGGCACACCGGCCTCGCCCGCCACCGCACGCGCAAGCAGCGTCTTGCCCGTACCCGGAGGGCCGACGAGCAGGACGCCACGGGGGATCTTGGCACCGAGACTCTGGAACTTCCCGGGGTTGGCGAGGAATTCCCTGATCTCGTCAAGCTCCTCGACCGCCTCGTCGATACCCGCCACGTCCGAGAACTTCGTCTTCGGACGGTCCTCCGGCGCCTTCTTCGTCTTGGCCTTGCCAAACGACATCTGACGGTTGTTGGCCCCGCTCATCTGCGAGAAGAAGAACCACATCAAGCCCAGGATGAGCAACATGGGCAGGAACGTGGTGAGCAGCGTCACCCAGATGCTGTTGGACGAGACGTTGACCTTGTAGTCGATATCGGGATGGTCGGCCATGAGGGTGGCGATGGTGTCATCGCCGATATAGGTCGAGGTGAACTTCGTGGGGTCCGCGCCGCTGTCCTTGTCCGCCTCGGTGGCCCAGTACGTCCCCTCCAGCGTGCCGTTCGCAGCCGAGTACTCGACGGTTGCGACGCGGTTCTCATTGACCGCGGTGACGAACTTGGAAGTGGAGAGCTCGGTCGGACGGTTGACCCCGCCGCCGAAGAACTGGGTACCGAGGATCACAAGGAGCACCGCGATGATGACGGCATAGAGCGCTCCCGTGCGCAATCCCTTCTTTTTCACTAATGCAACTCCTCCTGAAGAGCGAGGGTATAAGTCATGTCACATTGTATAACCAAGCGTCAGCG